>JBLNGI010000231.1:0-18166 GCA_050264615.1 Gemmatimonadota bacterium | reverse complement strand
CTCAGCGACTGAGGCCGGACGAAGCGCCGCACATATCGCCGCGCGGAGGTGCGCATGAGCGCGTAGCCGAGCAGGCCGCCGGTGATCAGGCCGACGCTGCCCAGCAATCCGCCAAGCAAAGCTCCGTAGATGATGCCGAGCGCGGCGATCACGGCGGTCTGCGGTATGGGCAGTACCACATCGGCGCAGATGAGAGCAATACCGAAGGCCCATGCCCAGCTCTCGTATTCCCGGATCGTCATTAGGGCATGGTTGGCCTCCTGAGGAGTCGGGATTCTCGCGCAGGAGGCGAACACGAACGATAGAGCGCCGATAACAATCAACTCTGATCTCACACCGCCGTCCGGACACGCCGGGCCCGATGCCGCAGGGCGGCCCTCTGCTCTAAACGCTACAGCCATCGGCGTACGCGTGATTTGTAGTCCCGGTAGGCGTCGCCGAAGAGCCGTTCCAGGTATCTCTCCTCGCGCGCGATGACGCCGTAGCGGATCGTGACTGCGAGAGGTAGCGCGAGGACCAGCATCCAGGTGCTTCGTGCACCCACACCGACGCCACCGTAAATGAGGAACATGCCGAGGTAGATGGGGTTGCGGCTCCGGCCGTGAATCCCCGTGGTTGCCAGCGCGCGCGTCGGCTCGATCGTCGGTACCGGCGTCCCGGCGCGTGCGAAGGTCCGGATCCCCGCAGTTGCGAGCGCCAGACCGATGAGGATCAGGATGCCGGCAATGATCCAGTGGATGCCGGCGGCCCCATGAGCGCCCATTGACAAAGGCAGCACGCGATCCAGCGCGAGACCGAGCAGAAGAACGGCGAGAAACAGCCGGGGTGGTCGCACGATGACGCCAGCCGTACCGAGGTCGTGCACTTGTTGCTCAGCCCCGTCCTTGACCATGTGCGCGCCCTCGAGATGCTCGTTCCGACGAACGTGACAACAAGGTTGTCAATAGTGCAAATTGACAACCAGGATGTCAATTGGCCAGATTGGGACGGGCTAACACACGAGGGGGCGATGGCGACGGCCCGACGCAGCACCAGAACGGGCGCGGGGGCAGGAGCGGGCCGTATCGTTGACAGCAGGGCCACAGCGGTCGCCGAGCTGATGCTCGAGGTCGCCCAGTGTTTCTTCCGGATACGGGCCCTCGGCCAGAAGGCGGGGCTCATCACCAGCTGGGGCGGCGGGGCATTCGGCTTCATGCGGAGCCTCGCGCTGCTCGGTCCGCTCACCGTGCCACAGATCGCGTACATGCGACCCACGAGCCGTCAGCGCATGCAGCGCCTGGCAAACGAGTTGGCGGCCGAGGGGCTCGTGGAATTCACCCGCAACCCGAACCACCGTCGCTCGAAGCTCGTGCGGCTGACGGCTAAGGGTGACGCCCGCTACCGAGAGCTCGACACCCGGTTGCTTTCGATCGCGTCCACCCTTGTCGTCGATCTCAGCGAACGAGATATCGGCCGGACGATCAAGATCGTGCGGCATCTGAGCGAGGAGGTGAAAGCGCGTTCGGGGCGGGGGTCGTAGTGCGAGGTGTAGTACACGGGCGTCATCGCCGCCCTTCCCGACGATCTGAAGGCCCAACGGCAGGTCTCGGGCCTCGACATGCTGCTGGAGAGGCGCCGGTCGGAATCGAACCGACGAATCGAGGTTTTGCAGTAGCCCAGGAACATCTGCGCATGGCTCTATCTCGCTCCATTCCGCTTCACGAATGCAGTGGCACATTCCGTTACGCTCTAGCTGGCTGCGAACTGCTGACGTCGTTTGTGCCCCAGATGTGCCCCTGTAGCGCCAGGGCCAAGGCCGCACGGCCTGAGCGACGGAACCACCACGCGGCATGAGATGTTACGAGCGGTTGATCGCCGAAAGAGGGAGCCACGTCGTGAACACACCGAAGACGCATGCCGATCCCGTTCTAGCCCAGCTCGACGCCGCGGCGCGCGCGCCGGTCTTCGGGCGTCGCGCGGCCGAACTTGTCCAGAAGCTCCAGCGCCAGCTCAACGAATCGCCAGAAACCCCGATGACCTGGGAGCCTGTGCCCCTCACGACCTTCGACCGCTCGCTCCCGGCCGAGATCGGCTCCTGCTGGGTGTTTGTGTTGCGGCCGGGCACCGCGCTGCCGGCCGAACGGCACTCGAACAGCCACCAGCGGTCCCTGTCGCTCGAGGGATCCGCACGCTTCGAGCTACGCGAGGGCGGCCGCTGGGTCAGCCACGCGATCGAACCTGGGAGCTGGGCTTCCGCGCCGACGGGCACGTGGCATCGCTGGTTCGCGGGATCGGCGCCGCTGGCGCTGCTCTCCTTCCATACCGTTGCCGCCGAGGACCTCCTCGAGGAGCACCCGGCCCGGCCGGACGAGTACGACGGGCCCACCACGGGGCGACGCTACCAGGAGTGACGGTCGCTCGTCACGAGCCACGCTTGGTGAACGAAGCGAAGGCCTAGTCGAGTAGTTGCGGCCGCCAATGCGGACGCAAGCCGCGGGGCGGTGCCTCGATCCGTCCCGAGGAACAAGACCGGCCCACCGATGATCCAGTGCGCCCCTTTAGGATCGCGGTCGAAAGTAAGCGGAGGCCCATGGGCGCAGCAGGACATACCCAGTCGCCACGAACAGCACAATGTGAGCGACCGTCTCGGACACGGAATGCAGCGCGCTCAGCACGACGTGATAGGCGATCCAGGCGAGCGCAAGCCAGCGAGCCCAGTTGGCGCCACGGAGGATGAACGCTCCCGCCACGATCGCGAGAAGCCGGACGAAGAGAACCCAGACTGTGTCACCTTCAAATAGCCGTTGCGTGTTGAGTTCGGTCGCATGGTATGCGATTCCGACCACGCCGGCGGCTACGAATAGCGAGCCGACAACGGTGATGGAGCGCGGGCGCGTCACACGCTCGCCATCGGTGGACACATGCGGGGCTCGGCCGCAGGCTTCATCGCGGAATCATGGCGTTTCCCTGCGTAGGCGGACAAGTTGATGAGGCCCGGAGCGCGATGCGAAAACGAACGACGACACCCGGGTTGTCCGGTATCTCGGAGGCGACGTGGCAAAGAACACGCTGGACCGGCGCGTACAGCGTACTCGCAGGGCTCTGCAAGACGCGCTGGTCGCGATGATGATCGAAAAGGGCTATGAGCAAACATCGGTGCGTGAGATCATCGAGCGCGCGAAAGTAGGGCGCGCCACGTTCTACGAGCACTTCGCCGACAAAGAAACCTTGCTCTTCAGCGGACTGGAAGACTTGCGAACGGGCATTCGCAACCAGCAACGGGCACACCCCGGGACGCTCAGCTTCAGCCTCGCGCTCCTGGAGCATGCGCGCGGTCATCTCCCGCTCTGGAACGCGATCGTCGCAGACGACGGCGACGCGTTCGTGTTAGGGCGCATTCAACTCATGGTCGCCGATCTGGCGGCGATCGATCTGAAAGCGCTCTCGTTCGCGGGCACTGAGGGCCACGGGGAGCTGGCGGCGCAATGTGTCGCCGGAGCGTTCGTCGGTCTGTTACGTTGGTGGCTGTCTCACGGCGCGGCGACCCCGCCGGCGAGTGTGGACGCGCAGTTCCGTGACTTCGTGATGCGAGGCCTCACGCGCAGATAAGGCGCTGGGAGAGGCGCCGGTCGGAATCGAACCGACGAATCGAGGTTTTGCAGTAGCCTTGGAACGCCTGTGAACTACTCTATCTCGCTCCGTTCCGCTTCACGAGCTCTGGCATGGTACTCGTATCACTGCGTAGGTCTGCGAGCACTTGACACAAGGTGTGCCCCACCTGTGCCCCCGGCGCGATCCTGGTGCGGATCGAGAAGGAGGTCATGGGTCTGTCAAGCGGAGCGCCTTGTAGAGCGCCTCCCATCTCTCTCGTGCGACGCGGAGCCGTACGCCGTCCCGCAGCACAGCCGTGCCGCTGCCGTCTGCGTGGCGATGCAGCTCATGGACCCGTGAGCCATTCACGATCAACGACCGATGGATGCGAAGGAACCCGGAAGACTCGAACGATCGCTCGAGCGCGTGCATGCGCTGCGCCACCACATGCAGCTGCTTGCCGGCGTGAACGCGGACGTAATCGCCGCGCGCCTCCATCCAGTCGATCGCGTCGATGTCCACCAGTGTGACCTTGGATCCCACGCGAACCGCCAATCGACGCGGTGTGCGAGTGGGGGAATCTCCGAGACCTACGGTGACTTCGGCCGGCAGCTGTTTTCCGGCGCTACGATCCTGGGCCATGCTCGACAGCGTGCGTTGCAGCGTCAGGGCGTCGAGGGCGCGCAGGCGGTCCAGGGCCTGCGCCACGGCCGCATTGAAGCGCTGCCGGCCAAATGGTTTCAACACGTAATCCAATGCGTGCACCTCGAAGGCCCGAATCGCGTGCTCGTCGTATGCCGTCACGAACACCACTCCGCGCGGGCCGGCCGGGCCGAGCGTCTCGAGCACGGCGAAGCCATCGAGGTCCGGCATCTGCACGTCGAGGAACACCAGATCGGGACGCTCCTGGCGTAAGATCGCTGCCGCCTCCCGTCCATTGCTGGCCTCGGCGACGATCCGGATTTCCGGTTGCTCGACGAGCAGCGATCGCACCGCGTCCCGGGCGGCGCGCTCATCATCGACGATCACGGCGCGCACCGGCTCCGTCATCGCGGATCCTCGTCCGGCGGCAGAACCGGAATGACGATCGTGGCCGTCGTGCCGCTCCCCGCGTCGCCCTCGATGCGCAGATCGGCATCCGGTCCGTACATCCGCGCCAGGCGCTCTTTCGTGCTGCGCAGCCCGAGTCCCGATCCCGGGCGAGCCGGGGTTGCCGTAGGTCCGGGGCCGTCGTCGTGCACGACGAGATGCAATGTGTCGCCGACGGATTCCGCGGACACCGTGAGACGCCCGGCGGTGGAAACGGCCGAGATGCCATGGCGCACGGCGTTCTCGACGATCGGCTGCAGGATGAGCGGCGGCACTTGGCGTTCCAACACACCGTCCTGGGCCGTGATGCGTGTGCGCAGCCGGTCGTGATAGCGCGCCTCTTCGATCGCCAGGTATTCGCGGACGATTGCCAGCTCGTCCGCCAATGGGATCGTCATCTGGGCGGTCGACGCGTGCACCTTGTGGAACAGTGCCCCCAGGTGATCCAGCACCGCGTCTGCGTCGTCGCTTTTGCCCGAGCGCCACAATTGCCCGATGGTGTGCAGGGTGTTGAAGAGAAAATGGGGACGGATCTGCGCGTTGAGCGCTTGGACGTGCGCCCGCGCCAGCTGTGCTTCGATCTGTGCCAACTGCACTTCCCGCGCCCGGGCCCGCTGCAGGTACTGCACCGTCTGCGTGATCACGACCACCGCGCCATACACGAGCGCCGCGATGTACAAACGTATCCCCGCCCAGAGCACCGCGTTGCGCGCCACCTCGGTGAGAGTGCCGAAGCGGCCCGACACCGCCGAGAATCCCAGAACCACGAGCGCGTTGGCGACAATCGCGAGCAGCAGGGCTGCTGCCACGTGAATCGCAAGGTGCCGCGGCCACTGACGACGGCTCAGCGGAAAGCGCGACGTGAGCGCGATCGCGGCCAGTGTGACGGGAATCCACGGCAGAAAGTTGATCAGGGCACCACGCAGCAGCATAGCCGCGGGGATCGGCGGCGCGTTCGGCGCCGGCATCAACGCCGAGCTGATGGACGCCTGGGCGCTTGCGAGCAACGCGATGACGAGCCAGGAAAGGCAAACGATGAGGACAATGCGCGCACGCGACATAGGCAATCTCATCTTACGACCGAAAGACGATCGTGTCGACGCGGGGTCGACCATCGGCGCCCGCTGACGGCTTGAATCAACGACTCACCGCGGCGGATCCACAGTTCATCGACTGACACCTTGTTCGAGCGACTAGGGCGCGCGCATTCTGTCGCGACTGCCTTGATGAGGTCAACGATGTTCGCCACCCATAGCCTGAGACGTCTTGTGCCGGCGGCGGCCGGGCTCTTGCTCATTGGCGCTGCGCCGCGCGCTCGCAACGGGGACGGCGGTGCCGCATGCGCGCTGCCAGGCGTCTGGGAACTCGTGTCGCGCTCAGTGGACGGGAAGGAGCAACCTCTCGCCGGTTTCCGCGAACGGAAAGTGGTGACCGCTCGTCATTACATGTGGATGGCGCATGCGGGCAAGCGAGACACCTTGCCATTCAAAACCGAGATGGACAGGCTGCGTGCGCTCCAGATCGCCGGCGGCGCTGGGACATACACGAGCTCCGGCAACACCTACATCGAGCACATCGAGCTGTATGACTATGCGCCTGAGATCGGGACCTCTTTCAAGGCGACCTGTCGGGTCGAGGGAAACCGCTGGTATCACATCTTCACGATACCAAATGAGACCTCGGCGGCCTCCGGTCCCATTACACACTTTGTTCAGGTCTATCGGCGTATCGAGTAATGAAGGGGGACCGATGATCACGCTATCACTGCTCGCGGCACTCGCGTCGACACAGTTGGTCGCGCAGGACACGCGCATTCCGATGGACACCGGCTGGACGCACCTCCGCAACTCGCGCATCGAGAATTTTCGCGGCCAGCCCGTCATCCGGATCACCGCGGGACTCGCGATCAGGCGCGACGTCTCGCTCCAGGACGGCACTATCGAGTTCGACCTGATGGTTACGCGGGAGCCCTCCTTCGTGTCCGTGGCCTATCGGATGGCGAGCGACGAGGACTTCGAGATGACCTACTTCCGCCCTCACAAGTCCGCGCTCACCGATGCGGTCCAGTACACCCCCGTCTGGCACGGCGAGGCAAACTGGCAGTTGTACCACGGTCCGGGCGGCACGGCGCGCCTGACCTTCAAGCCCGCCGAGTGGATGCACGTGCGGTTGGTGCTCGAGGGACGGCGGGGCGCCCTCTTCGTCGGCACGGACACCGCCCCAGTCCTGCTCATGTCGCTGGCGCGCGACGCGAAACCCGGGTACATCGGCTTCGCCGTGGACCCGGGCCGCGATACGACCGGGCTGCGGGAGCCGCTCGCCAGGTTCGCGAACCTGGTCATTCGCAAGGGGGCGGTGCCGTACACATTCCCGCCCGAGACGCGGCCATCGGTCCGCGAGGGGCTCATTACGCGGTGGCAACTCTCCCCGCCTTTCGAGGGGAAGCCGGGCCCGATGGAGGCGATCCCCGACAGCGCGCTCACCGGTCGAACGAACTGGCCCGAGTTTTCCACGGAACCGAACGGGGTCCTGGTCGTCGGCCGTCATCTCCCGAAGCCTCGGGGCCCGTCTGGCGTCATCGCGCGGCTGGTGGTGCGCACGCCGACAGACGGGTTCCAGCGCCTGCATCTGGGTTTCAGCGATTGTGTCACTGTGTTCGTGAACGGACGCCCCGTGTTCGCCGGCGACGCGCGCTTCAGCAACGACAACCCGCGACAGGAAGGCGTGATTGGAGAGCACCAGGCGCTCGTGTGGCTTCCGCTGAAGTCCGGTGAGAACGAAATACTGCTCGCGCTGACCGAGATCTTCGGCGGCCGCGGCCTGATCGGGCGGCTCGAGCCCGCGGATGGCGCTCGACTCGTTTTCGCGCCCCCGAGGTGACGGATCTCCGACTCGAGGTAGAATTGCGTTGTGAACAGCCACGATCGTATGACCCGACGTCTTGCATTTTTCATCGCCGCTGCCCTAGCAGTCCCGTCCACACTTCGCGCGCAAGCGACTGATCGCGAAGTCTCGGGCGACTGCGCGCAATACCTGCCCAGACTTGGCCGGTACGAAGCCTTCGTCCAAGGTGAAATGACGCGACTACGCATCCCGGGACTCACGGTCGGCTTCTTCAAAGACGACTGCACCTGGGTTGCTGCGTTCGGGTTCGCCGACCTCGAGAACAGAGTGCCGGCGAGTGTGCGCTCGGCTTACCGCTTCGCCTCGGTGCAGAAGTCGATGACCGCGCTCGCCGTTCTGCAGCTGGCCGAACGGGACGTGATCGACCTCGACGCCGAGATCCAGCGCTACGTGGCCTACTTCCCCCGGAAACCCTGGCCCGTAACCGTCCGACAGCTGCTTGGTCACCTTGGCGGCATTCCGCACTACGTGAATCGTGCCGTGGAGCAGCACATCACCCGCCACATGACCACCCGCGAGGCAGTGGCGATCTTTGAGGGTTTCGACCTGGTCGCTGAACCCGGCACCAGATACAGCTACTCCAGTTACGGCTACAATCTGCTTGGTGCGGCCATCGAGGGTGCATCCGGAATGCCCTACGGCGACTACATGCGAACCAACGTGTGGGGCCCTCTCGGCATGTCCTCGGTGCGGCTCGACGATCCTGTCGCCCTCATCCCCAACCGCGTCCGTGGTTACCGGCTGCTAGACAGCACCATCGTGAACGCCGAGTTCGTTGATGTCAGCAGCCGCTTCGCCGCCGGTGGTACCCGCGGAACCGTTCGCGACCTCCTCCGCTTCGTTCGCGGCATCCAGGAGGCACGGCTCGTCTCTAGATCGAGCCTTGACCTGATGTACACGCCGATGAAGACCCGAGACGGCCAACCAGTACCGTACTCCGCCGGCTGGCAGATCCCGCCCGTAAGGAATCGGGGCCTACTCGTCACTAACGACGGCGGACAGCAAGAGACCAGGACCTACATCCTGAATGCTCCCGCGCAGCATTTTGGCATAGCCTTCGCCATGAACCTTGAGGCTGACGTTTACGGCCCGCTCATCCTACGCCTGTACGAGCTCGTACTTGGTGAGCAGCTCAAGCTCGAGCGATAGCCCAGGGCGTTCTTGGCGCCTTTTCCACTCAGCGCCTGCGATGACCGGCGCAGCGTGCGCCGCTCCGTTTACGGCGCCGTCTAACTAACGCTGGGAGCTGTCGGGCGCGGCCAAGTAAGGTAGAATTCCCAAGATTCGGGGCGGGAGCGCGCAAGTCGTCATCATTGAGAGGCGCCGCTGGGAATCGAAGAAGAGGCGCCGGTCGGAATCGAACCGACGAATCGAGGTTTTGCAGACCTCTGCCTTACCACTTGGCTACGGCGCCAGGCCGTCAAAAGTCACCAAAACACAAGACTTTCTCAACCCTTACATGCGGCTTGCTTCGTGGGCTCTCTCAGAAATGCGCGAAGGTTCTCTTCAGCTCACTGAGCTTACGTGGCTCGACAGCGCCGAGCTGATTTTCCTGTTCGGTTGTGGGACGAGCGAATCCCACAACCGAACGCTCGCGGTGTGGGCTCCAATCGCAATGCGTTAGAAAGTCGTGAGTTGCGAACTGGTATAGTCCATGCCTTGACTCCAGCCCGTGGACATTCCACGCGAGCCAACCAAGAACCGCAAACGCTACGTACCGGCCGGAGTCGCCGGCGGCGGTCTCATCCTGATCACGATTCTGCTCGCCAGCCTGAAGCCGGCGGCGCCCAACGTCGATCGCGACGTGATCTCGCTGGACGGCGTGCGTCGCGGCACGATGGTGCGCGAAGTGCGGGGTCCCGGCACGCTCGTACCCGAGCACATTCGCTGGATCTCGGCGCTCACCCCCGCACGGGTCGAGCGCATCTTCGTCCAGCCAGGCATGCCGGTGCAGGCGAACACGATACTTCTCGAGCTCGCGAATCCGGACGTGCAAATCGAAGCGCTCGACGCCCAACGCCAGCTCACGGCTGCCGAGGGCGATCTCGTCAATCTGCGAACCAACCTGCAGAGCCAGCGCCTCACGCAGGCGGGTGTGGTAGCGCAGACACGCAGTCAGTACCTGCAGGCGACACGCGACGCCGCGGTCGCCGACTCCTTGACCGTAATCGGTGGCCTCTCGCGCAACGACGTGACCCTCGCGCACGAAAAAGCGAGTGAACTCGAGGCGCGCTACGACATCGAGAAGCAGCGCCTCGATCTCCTGACGTCCACCGTAGACTCGCAGCTCGCCGTGCAGCGGGAGCAGGTCGTGCGGCTGCGCGCGATCACGGCGTTCCGGCTCTCCCGGCTGAGCTCGCTGCAGGTGCGGCCCGGCGAAGAAGGTGTCCTGTCGGAGCTCAATCTCCAGCCCGGCCAGTGGGTGGTGCCGGGGACGATTCTCGCGAAAGTCGTGCAGCCGGGAAAACTGAAGGCCGTGATCCGCATTCCCGAGACGCAGGCACCCGGCCTCGCGATCGGGCAGGTCGCGTCGGTGGATACGCGAACCGGAATCGTCGCTGGGCGCGTCGTGCGTATCGATCCGTCCGCGCAGGAGGGAACGGTGACGGTGGATATCGCGTTGGACAGCACCCCGGCCGCAGCGCGGCCGGACATCGGCGTGGACGCGACGATCACCATCGAGCGGTTGAACGACGTGTTGTTCACCGGCCGCCCCGCGTATGGCCAGCCTAACAGCACGATCGGGATGTTCAAGCTCGTCGAAGGGGGCCGCTACGCCGTGCGCGTTCCTGTGAAGGTGGGTCGCACCTCGGTCAACGCGATCGAGATCGTGCAGGGGCTCGTGGCCGGCGATTCGGTGATCCTGTCGGACATGTCGCGCTACGACAACGTGGAGAGGGTGAGACTGAAATAGGTATTGGCTACCGGCTATTGGCTATCGGGTGTTTACGCCCAATAGCCAATAGCCAATAGCTCTCAAGGAGAAACGCGATGCCCGGTAATGGCACACCACTCATCCAGCTCAACGGCGTTCGAAAGATCTTCTACACCGACGAGGTCGAGACGCACGCGCTTGCGGACGTGCACCTCGAGATTCGCGAAGGCGAGTACGTCGCGATCAACGGCCCGTCGGGATGCGGCAAGACGACGCTCCTTTCGATCCTCGGGCTGCTCGACACGCCCAGCGACGGCAGCTACCTGCTCGAGGACAAGCCGGTGGCCAACCTCTCGCCCGCCGAACGCGCGCGGATCCGCAACCGGCGCATCGGGTTCGTGTTCCAGGCCTTCAATCTGATCGGCGATCTCACCGTCGCCGAGAATGTCGAGCTACCGCTCACGTACCGCGGCATGTCGGGAGCGGAGCGCACGAAGCGGGTGCAGGAGGCGCTCGAGAAAGTCGGGATGTCGCACCGCGCCAAGCACTATCCGGTGCAGCTCTCCGGCGGCCAGCAGCAGCGCGTCGCTGTCGCGCGCGCGGTGGTGGGTGATCCCGCGATCCTGCTCGCGGACGAGCCAACCGGGAATCTCGACTCCGGCAACGGCGAGGCGGTCATGGATCTGTTACGGACGCTGCACCGCGGCGGCGCCACGGTGTGCATGGTGACGCACGATCCGCGCTACGCGAAGCACGCCGATCGCTCGATCCACTTGTTCGATGGACGCGTGGTGGACGAGCAACGGGCGGAGGCCTAGGCCATGCTCCAGGATCTCCGTTACGCCGTGCGCACGCTGCTGCACAGCCCGGCTTTCACCGCGGTGGTGGTGGTGACCCTGGCGCTCGGCATCGGCGCCAACACCGCGATCTTCAGTGTGGTCCGCGGCGTGCTGCTCAAGCCGCTCCCGCACCGCGACGGCGATCGGCTCGTCTACCTCCGGCAGTCGGCCGACGGACCCGGACAAGCGAACCTCACCTTCTCCGTGCCGGAAGTTCGCGATTTCCGCAGTAGCGTTCCGTCCCTAGCCAACATCGCTGAGTACTCGACCTGGAGCTCGATCCGTCAGATGACCGACGGTGCCGAACGCCTCCAGGTGGGCCTGGTCACCGGTAACTACTTCGACGTCATGGGGCTCGCCCCCGTCCTGGGCCGCGTGACGGGACCCGGCGATGACGGCCCGGGGGTCCCCCCCGTCGCAGTGCTCAGCTACGAGTACTGGCTCAACCGCTTCGGCGGAGACTCCACCATCGTCGGCAAGACGATCCTGCTGAGCAAGAAGCCCGTCACCGTGATCGGCGTGCTTCAGCCCGCCCCGTTCTTTCCGGAACGGGCGCAGGCGTACCTGAACATGGTGAACAGCGCACACCACTTGAGTGCGACGATGTTGCAGTTCCGCACCCATCGCATGACCGAGGTGGTCGCGCGGCTCGCACCCGGCGCCACGCTGGAACAGGCACGGGCCCAAGTAGGTGCGGTCTATGCACGCTTTCAGCAGGACTTCACCGACGCCTACAATCCCAGCTCGCACTACCGCGTCGCGGTGATTCCGTTCAAAGCGGCACTCGGCGAGCGCGCGCGGCTGACGCTGTGGCTGCTCATGGGCGCGGCTGCGTTCGTGCTGCTCATCGCGGTCGCCAACGTGACGAACCTGACCCTCATGCGCGGCGTGCGCCGAGAGCACGAGCTGGTCGTGCGAGCGGCCCTAGGCGCCGGCGTCGGACGGCTGCGGCGGCTGCTCCTGACGGAGAATCTGATCCTGGCCTTCATGGGCGCCGTAGTTGGCGTCTGGGTAGCGATTGGCGGTTTGCGTCTCCTCGTCTCGCTCGCCGAGCGCTACTCCCCCCGCGCGAGCGAGATCCGTCTCGACTTCGTGGTCCTGGGCTTCACGCTCGCGCTGTCGGTCGGAGTCGCGCTCCTGCTGTCGTTCCTCGCTTCGCTGCCGAAGGACGGCGCGTTTGCATCGCGGATTGCCGTCGCGGCCGGGCAGGTGCGCGGGTCCCCGAGGAAACAGCGTCTGCAGCGAGGACTGGTGGTCGCACAGATCGCAGCGTCCTGTGTCCTGCTCGGCGGCGCGGGCTTGCTTACTCGTACCATGATCCGCCTGTCGCAGGTGGACACGGGGCTCCGCACTGAAGAAGTGCTCGCGATGCAGGTGACGATCCCCCTCACCCGGGCCGAGGTATGGTCGGGCTCTCCGGCTGCTGTCGCGGCGACTCAGCAGTATGTGCAGATGCGAAACGAGGTGGCCGCGCTTCCGGGCGTTCGAGTGGTGGGAATCGGTTCGCCTCTGCCGCTCCGCCGTTCCGACGTCGTGTTTGACGTCCGTGCGGAAGGCCGGGCGCTCGCTGTTGGTGAAGCGACGCCGCGCGCCGAGTGGCGCAGTGCGAGCCCTGAGTTTTTCGACGCGGCGGGAATTCCGGTGCTCCTTGGACGTCCGTTCGCAACGACCGATGGAGACGAGTCCAGCCGGGTCATGATCATCAACCAAACGCTCGCCGACCGGTTGTTCCCGAAAGACGACCCAATCGGCAAGCATGTCGCATGGTTGGAATGGCAGGGCGACTCGGTGGGATACCGGTGGGGTCCTTGGCGCACGGTCGTCGGCGTCGTCGGCAATACGCAGGACGGCGGGCTCAACACCGAGCCCGTGCCGGTGTTATTCACGCCCATCAATCTGGGCGGCCCGCTCGTGAACAACATAGGAGCAGGGCTGGTGATCCGCGCCGACACCAACGTCGCAGGCCTGGCCGCGACGGCGACCCGCATCGCGCGGCACACTGCACCGACCGCCCTGATCGAGGATGTGATGACCGTGGCGCAATACAAGGACCGGAGCATCGCTCCCTGGCGGCTCAATGCGGCGCTGGTGTCGTCGTTCGGACTGCTCGCGGTGGTCATCGCGGCCGTCGGCATTGCCGGTGTCCTGGGATTCTCGGTGAGCGCGCGGACGAACGAGATCGGCATCCGCATGAGCCTCGGCGCCGATAGCGGCCGCGTGCAGCGCATGGTTCTGAGCGAAGGGTTCGTGCTGGTGGCGATCGGCCTGGTGGTGGGGCTGGCCACGGCGAGCGTTGCGGCGCGCGTCATTCGCGGCTTGCTGTTCGGTATCGAGCCGTTCGATCCGACGACGCTCATCGGCGTAACGGTGATGATGGCGGTCATCGGGCTCGTCGCCTGTTGGATCCCGGCGCTGCGCGCGGCGCGGATCGACCCGGTGATCACCATGCGGTCGCAGTAATGACCAACGCGGTCCGGAAGACCCTCGAGCGCACCGACGAAGAGCGGCTCCTTGCCGAGCGCGCGGCGCGCACGCTCGGCGGGGAATACGAAGTCGTCGAGCCGCTCGGCCGGGGTGGGATGGGCCAGGTTTGGCTCGCATGGGACTGGAGCAACGGCCGAGAAGTCGCGCTCAAGGTCCTCGATCCCATGCTCGCCACATCGCTCGAGAATCGGGAACGGTTTCGCCGGGAAGCACTGATCGCCGAGCGCTTTCCGCATCCCCATATCGTGCGGTGCTTCGAGTTCCGGTGCGACCGGGAGGCGGTGGTCGCGGTGATGCAATACGTGCGCGGCGAGCCGCTCGAGTCGCGGCTTCGCGCTGGAAGGTGCCTCGACCCCGGCTTCGCCGAACGTGTGCTCATTCCGTTGGCAGACGCGTTGGCACACCTGCACCGCCACGGCGTGATCCATCGCGACATCAAGCCCTCCAACATTCTGATCCGGGCGGACGACGGGCGACCCTTCCTTACGGACTTCGGGATCGCCACGCTCCTCACCTCCGATCAGTCTCGGGCGGAGATCGTGCGGCGGTTTGGCACGCCGGAGTTCATGGCTCCGGAGCAGGCGGCGGGGGACTGCGAGGCGGATCATCGCAGCGACATCTACTCGCTCGGTCTCGTGGCGTTCTACGCATTCGCTGGACGACTCCCGTTCCGCGGGAGCGGTCTGGCTTTGCTGGCCCAGCGCGTGACACTCGATGTGCCGCCGCTGTGCAGCTGGGCGTCCCACGTGTCGCCTGAGCTGGGACAGGTGATCGACCGCTGCTTGGCTCGGGAGCCGCGGCGCCGTTGGCGGGACGCGCGGGCCCTGCGGGATGCGCTCGCGCGCGCTGCGCGCCGCTCGAGGAGATCCTAAGACCATGCTCCAAGATCTCCGCTACGCGCTGCGCACATTGCGAGCAAGCCCGACGTTCACCGCTGCCGTCATTGCGACTCTCGCGCTCGGGATCGGCGCCAACACCGCGATCTTCAGCATCGTCAACGCCGTGCTGTTGCGGCCACTGCCGTACGAAGACCCGGACCGGCTGGTCCGAATCTATGAGACCGCCCCGGGCCGGCCCGATGATCTGCGCAGCGTCGCGCAACCCACGCTCGAGGATTGGGAATCGGGACTTCAGTCGTTCGAGGGCATCGCGTTGTACGGACCCGTGTCGCTCGATCTTGCCGGCGCAGGCCGGCCGCAACAACTCGCCGGCGCCTCGGTTACGGCGGCGTTCTTCCCGATTCTCCGCGCCAAGGCCGCCCTCGGCAGAACCTTCACTCCGGAGGAGTATCGACCTGGTGGCCCGCGGGCGCTGGTCTTGAGCGACGGCCTGTGGCGGCGTCAGTTCGGCGCCGATCCGCAGGTCCTCGAGCGGCCGGTCACGCTCGACGGCGAATCGTTCACGGTAGTCGGCGTGTTGGCGCCCGGCCCGCTGTATCCGCGTGATGCCGAGTTCTGGACGACGACCGCCGTGGATCACGAGTTCACCGAGCGCGGCGCGCGCCACTTGAGCGCGCTCGGTCGACTCCGGCCTGATGTCTCGCTGGCGGCGGCCACCAGAGAGTTGGAGCTGGTCGAACAACGGCTGGCAGAGCGTTTTCCGAAGAATTACACGGGCTACGGCGTTCGCCTCATCACGCTGCGCGATCGCATCGTGGGATCGGCGCAGACAGCGTTGCTCGTGCTGCTGGGCGCGGTCGGCGCCGTACTGCTGATCGCGTGCGCCAATGTGACCAATCTGGTGCTGGCTCGGGCGTCGGGGCGCGGACGCGAGTTCGCGATACGGGCGGCGCTGGGGGCGGGTGGGGCGCGCATCTCGCGGCAGCTCGTTCTCGAGAGCCTGTTGCTGGCGTTCGCCGGGGCCGGTGTCGGCCTGGTGGGAGCAGCCTGGGCGCTGGAACTGTTTCGCGTCCTCGCCGCCGACAGCGTTCCACGCGTGGCCGAAATCTCACTCGACGGGCGAGTGCTCGCGTTCACGGCGGCGGTTGCGACACTGACGGGAGTGCTCGTTGGGCTCGCCCCCGTTTCCCGGATTCTGCAGGCCGATCTACACACACAGCTCAAGGAAGGTGGACGCAGCCAGACGGCGGCGCGCGGCCGCACGCGACTACGGACCGTACTGGTTGTCGGACAGACGGCGATGGCGGTGATGTTACTGGCGGCGGCCGGCCTCCTCATCAGGAGCCTGGAGCGGCTCGCCGGTGTCGATCCGGGTGTGCGCACCGAGAGCGTTCTCTCCTTCCACCTCGGTCTCCCGCCCGCTCGCTCCGGCAACCCGGTCTATACGGTCGCCTTCTACCGGGAGCTGCGTGAACGGCTCGCGGCTGTTCCCGGTGTGTCCAGTGTCGGACTCGCATCGCGGCTACCGCTCAGCGGTGACGATCACAGCAACTCATTCCGACTGATGGCAGAAGTTCCGGTGCCTGGTCAGGAGCGATCTGCGCAGGATCGCGCGGTCAGCCCTGGCTATTTCCGCACGCTTGGGATCCCGGTCCGGGGTCGCGAATTCACGGACGCCGATGTGAGCGGTGGTCTGCCGGTGGTCATCATCAACGACGCGTTCGCGCGCCGGTACTTCCCCGGAGTCGATCCGCTCGGCTCACAATTCATTCCCGGCCGTGCGGGCGGCGTGCCGCGAGCGATCGTCGGTGTCGCCGGTGATGCGCGGCAGTTCGGCCTCGATAGTCCCGCGGAGCCTGAGTTCTACATCCCGCACGCACAGGATCCCTGGCCGTGGTTGTCGGTCGTCGTGCGCACGAATGTGGCGGCCCAGTCACTCGTGCCCGCACTCGAGCAGGCCGTCTGGTCGCTCGACCACGACATGCCCGTCACCGCGATTCGGACGATGGACGAGCTGCGCATGGCATCGCTCGCGCCGCGGCGCCTGAACATGGTGTTGTTGGCCGTGTTCGCCGTAGTGGCGCTCGCGCTGGCGGTGGTCGGGACGTACGCGGTGATGGCATATGTCGTAAGCGAACGCGTGCAGGAGATCGGCATCCGACTCGCGCTCGGTGCGCGCCCGGCCGAGGTGCTGTGGCTCGTGGCGAGTCGTGGCTTGCGCGTCGGTGCCATCGGTGTGCTGCTTGGGCTCGCCGGTGCACTCGCGGCCGGGCAGGCGCTTCGCGGGCTGTTGTTCGGTGTGACACCCGCGGATCCCGCGACACTCGTTGCCGTCGCAGTAGTCATTGCGGTCGCCGTACTCGGCGCCAGCTATTTCCCCGCGCGGCGCGCGGCGCGCATTGATCCGATGATGGCGTTGAGGAATGAATAGGGCCTGGGGGTTTGGGCCTGGGGCCTGGGGGATGACGACCCCCAGGCCCGAGGCCCCAGGCCCTAGGCCCTTTCTAAGCGTCCACAATCTCGAGAAATCCTTCCCCCAGGCCGATGGCCGGCTCTTCGTCCTGCGGCGCATCTCCCTCGAGATCGCACGAGGCGAGTTCATCACCATCATGGGCCCGTCAGGCGCTGGCAAGTCGACGCTGCTCGCGGTGCTCGGCATGCTCGATGGCGACTGGACGGGCGAGTATCGCCTGCTCGACAAGGCCGTGCACACGCTGAAGCACAAGGACCGCATCGCGCTCGGCAAGCAATACGTGGGGTTCGTCTTCCAGCAGTATCACCTGATCGACGACCTCACCGTCGCCGAGAATCTCGCGATACCGCTGTCGTATCGCGACGTGAAGTCCGACGATCGCGAGGCCGCGGTGGCTGACACGCTCGATCGCTTTGGAATCGTTGCGAAGAAGAACCTGTATCCCAGCCAGCTCTCGGGCGGTCAGCAACAGCTCGTGGCGGTCGCGCGCGCCGTGATCCACCGGCCGGCGCTGCTGCTCGCCGATGAACCGACCGGGAATCTTCACTCGAGCCAGGGGAAAGAGATCATGGAATTGTTCCGCGAGCTCAATGGCGCGGGCACCACGATCGTGCAAGTGACGCACTCGGAAGACAATGCGAAGTACGGGAATCGAGTCGTCCAGCTGAAGGACGGCTGGATCGTGAGCTGACTATGAACACACTGTTCCAAGACATCCGCTACGCGCTACGGTCGCTGGGACGCAACCCCGGGTTCACGACGGTGGTCGTGGTCACTCTCGCGACCGGCATCGGCGCGAACACCGCGATCTTCAGCGCGGTCGACGCCGTGTTGCTGCGGCCGCTGCCCTATCCGCGGTCCGATCGACTCGTGGAAGTGACCTCGACCGCCGTCGAGCCCATCGGCTTCGGCGTGTCGTATCCCGATCTCCTGGATCTTCGGGGACTGACGCGGGATTTCTCCGGTGTCGCGGCGTACAGCACGCAGCGCTACAACCTCACTGGCGCCGGTGACCCGCGGGAAGTCCAGGCCGCATTTGTCACGGCCAACCTGTTCGACGTGCTGGGCGTGCACCCCCAGATCGGTGCGGCCT
>JBLNGI010000230.1:0-5059 GCA_050264615.1 Gemmatimonadota bacterium | reverse complement strand
GAGCCGTCGTGCGGATGCGCGTTGTGATCCAGGTCTCCATGCGAATCCCCGGGGAGAGACGGCACACTATAGCGAACGCCGATTCGCGATGCTAGGATAGCCGCATGCGAATTCTTTCACTCATTGTGATCTGCGCCGCAGCGGCCGCGAGCGCCTGCCAAAAGTCCGCCGACAAGGCCCCCGGATCCCCGGGCGGGACGAGCGCGATTCCCGACTTCCGCAATCCCGCCGATCCCGCGTTCGCCACGCAGGCGCCCGACAGTTTCCGCGCGCGCTTCGCGACGACGAAAGGCGACTTCGTGATCGCGGTACACCGCGCCTGGGCGCCGCTCGGCGCCGACCGGTTCTACAACCTGGTGCGGTCGGGCTACTACGACGGCCTACGCTTTTTCCGCGTCATGCCCGGCTTCATGGCGCAGTTCGGGATTCACGCCGACACGGCGGTCACCACGGCATGGCGCGAGCGCCGGATCGCGGACGATCCCGTGCGCCGCACCAACATCCGCGGCCTGGTCACGTTCGCGACGGCGGGACCGGGCACGCGCACGACGCAGATCTTCATCAACTACGGCAACAACGACCGGCTCGACGCGATGGGATTCGCGCCGTTCGGCCAGGTGGTCGAGGGGATGGAGGTCGTCGATCAGCTATACGGCGGGTACGGCGAGGGTGCGCCGGCCGGGCGCGGGCCCGAGCAGTACCGGCTGACCATCGAGGGCGAGAAGTATCTCGCCCGTCAGTTCCCCAAGCTCGACAAGATCAACAAAGCGACGGTCGAATAGGCTGGACGTCCAGACGTGTAGACGTCGAGACGTCTAGGGTTGCCGAGTCAACTGGCGCAGCCTGTTCCGGGCTTCGCCGTTGGTCGAGTCGCGGCGGATCGCTTCACGAAATGCCGCGATGGCGCCCGCCGTGTCGCCTTTCATCAGGGTGATGTTGCCGCGGAACGTCGCGAGATTCGATGAGGTCGGAAACTGCTCTTCGTTCAGCTTGAGCATCGCGAACGCCTCGTCGTACTTCCCGGCACGCCCCAGCCTGAACGCCGCCACATTGAGCGTCGGCTCGCCGAAATCGTACGCGGCACGGCCGAAGTAGCGCTCGCGTAGCGCGCGGTACGTGCGGCTTGCCGAGTCCGCCCCGGCGGTCTGGGCGGTCTCTAGAATGACCTGCTCGAGCGGCATCGGCCGGCTGACACCGCGATGACAGGTCGCGCACGTCACCTCGACGTGACTCGTCTGCTCGTGATGTCCGGGCAGCGTATCAACGCGCCGGTTAATCTCCGCGACCATCCGCATCATCTGCCGGGCGACGAGCTTGGGGCGCTTCTCGTCCTTGGCAAAATCGAATTGCGCCAGCGGCATCCCTTCCTGGCCGACGTGGCAGAAGTGGCAGCGCACGCCGAGTGCCCCGGCAAAGTTGCGCATGATGCCGACGACCTCGATCGGCGGCGTGTTTTTGGGAATGACCTTGACGTTGATGAGGGAGTCGGGCGGAAAGCGGCCGGGAGCCTGGGCCGAGATACCGGTGGCACACAGCATCAAGGCCAAAAGGAAGCGAGTCGTCATGGGCTTAGACTTATCCCGCCCACGCCGACTCGCCACCCGAACGTCCTGTATCCCCACCACTTTCTGACGCCCGGAGCCACTTACTCCGACGCTAATGGCTCGCCGCGTGATGTTCGGTCCGCTGAAACGCGAGGAACTGATGAATTGCCTCGACCGCGGCGGGATCGCTGCTCCGAATCCGCACTTCCCCACCCCGGGGCCGGTCGCGCGCGTCGTAGTTGATGACCGATCGCCTGGCGGTCATGACGTCGGTACCCGGCACGGTCTGCGCGTGCACCGCAAATGGCTTCATGAAATCGCCCGCGCGGAACGCGGCCGCGATGTCGCGCATGTGCGCGCGGATCGTCGTGATGTCGGCGGTGTCGGAAGCGTCTGCGCGCTCCAGCACGACGCGCCCGCCGTCCGGAAGGTCTTCGAACACATGCGCGGAGGTGTACTGGTTCACCCCCATGACGTGCGCGCCACGCGCCTGCATCGCCGAGAAGTCGTCAGTGTCCTTGGCGCGTCCGCAGCCGACGAGCAGCGTCAGGCCGAGCGCGAGCGATACCCGAGTCGGATCCATAACACCCACAGTGACACGTTGAGCAGCAACCCGAGCCAGGGCTGCACGAACGCGAGCGCGGCCGCCGCGAGGTACACGGTCAGGCCCAGGTTGTATGCCCTCTGTACGCCCGCGATCGTCTCGGCGTTGACCTCGGACCGCAGGCACCCGCTTCCCACCATCGTGCGAAACAACAGGTTCCACACGAGCCCGTTTACCGCGAACGTCGCGCAATAGAACGCCACCGCCGAGTTCGCTGCGGGGGTCGGCAGGTGCTCCGCCAGCACCGCCGTCGGAAACGGCACGAACGTCACCGTGAGCAGCAACAAGCCGTTCGCGAACAGAATGGGATAATTGACGCGCTCGATCATGCGCATCAGTTCGTGATGGCTCACCCACATGATCAGAATGACGATAAAGCTCATCCCGAACGCGATGTATGACGGCCACAGCGCGGCGAGCCCGGCCCAGAAGCCGTGTTCGGCGTGCGGCACCTTGATCTCGAGAATGAGCAGCGTGATCGCGATGGCGAACACGCCGTCGCTGAAAGCCTCGAGGCGAGTCGTGCTCTCGGTCATGGCGCACAAAGTAGCTGTAAACGGGTAGATTTGCGGAAACACTCAAGGCTGGCGAATGCGCTACGTGCTCCTTGGACTTTCCCTCGTCATTGCCGCCTGCGGCAGTGATTCGAGCGGCCCCGCCGAGGGCTTTGGCTGCGTCGACGACACACTCCCCACGACTGCGACGGCGCTCGTCACGGTGAACGGCGCAATCCGCGCCAACGCTCTCTCCCCGGGCCCCGTCAGCAATGCGATCGTGATCGCCTTCCGCGTGGGCGCCACCGACACCCTCGCGATCGACACCAGCAGCACGCCCGGGGACTACGCCGTCAACATCACGACGGGCGGCACGCCCGTGAACGGCTACCTGCGCGTGACACACAGCGGCCAACTCGACACGTACGCCTACCCGTCGCGCCCGCTGGCGGCGAGCCTCACGACCAACGTCCTCATGCCCACGCAAAACGAGCTCGACTTCCTGGGCGTCGCGGTCGGGGTCACGCAATCGGCCAGCAACGGGTTCATCGGCGTCGTCGTGAAGGATTGCTTCGGCGCGACGGTCGCCGGCGCGACGGTGTCCACGACCCCCGCGGGAACGGTGAAGTACAACTCGGGCGGCGCGCCGAGCGCGTCGGCGACCTCGACGTCGACCGACGGCGTCGCCTACGTGTTCAATGTGCCGGCCGGGGATGTCATCGTGAAAGCGAACGGCGGAGGGGAAACGCTGCGGCAGCATGTCGTGACGGCACGCGCCGGCACGGTGACGCTGACGGAAATCCAGCCCTAACTAGAGCTCCGCCACCACCACCTGCTCCGGGGCGCCATCCACCAGCGGCCCCCGCGTGAAGTCGCCGTATATCTCCCGCACCCGAAATCCCGCCCGCGCGAGCAGATGCTGCAGCTCGGCGGGCAGGAACCAGCGCATCTCGAACGCCTGCACATACCGCTTGCCGTCGACGTAATAGATCAGCTCGGACTCGCTGACCTGATCCACCCAGCGCACCCGCGCAATCCGATACGCGCGCCGGAACGTCCGCCCATCCGGCAGCCGGGTGTCGGGCGTGTCCTCGTGCTCCACGCCGTCCGCTCCAACGAGCATGGAGAATCGCGGATTGAAGACGTCGAAAACCAGACGCCCCCCCCCGTTGGGCGCGAGGTGGCGCGCTACGTTTGCGAGAAACGCGAGCTGCGCAGCGACGGTGGTCAGGTGCTGGAATACACGGAACGGCGCGATGATCAGCGGAAACGTGGTGCCCAGATCGAAGTGGTGCATGTCGCGCTGGTGCAGCGTGACGCGCTGCTGCAGCGCTGCGGGCTCCCGGGCGAGGTTCGCGCGGCAGCGCTCGAGCATCTGGTTCGAGCTGTCGAGACCCACGATGGTGTTGCCGGCCCGCGCGATCGGGATCAGGATGCGCCCCGTGCCGCAGCCGAGCTCGAGGACCGGCCCTCGCGAGGCTTTGGCCTCCTCGACATAGAACCGAACGTCGGTGCGCTCGAGATAGAGCGGCACGTGGTCGTACAACAGACCGAAATCCGGAATGGCGTCGTACGAAGACACTGCCGCTACGATTTGATTTTGATGGTCAGGACGCGGCCCCCGCCGTCACGCGACGTGGTCGCGTGCTTCGCCCGCAGTGAGACGAGCGGCGACTCGACCTGCACCGCGCCATCGGGGCCCTCGATCACCTTCACCGAGGAGTCCGCTCCCACCACGGCCCGCGCCGTATTCCGTTCTTGCACGACGGGCGTGTTGAACGTCGCCTGCAGCACGTCGCCCGTACACAGCTGCACCCAGCGCGTGTGCAACAGCACACCGGGCTCGACCTGGAGCAAATTCTGCGGATCGAAGCCGCACGAACCGATCGACCGGCCTTCGATCGTGACCACGAGCTGAACGCCAGGCGCCGCGAGCGCGCTGTCGACCTGGGCGCGCCGGACCGCGCGCAAGCTCGTGACGCCGGAATCAGCCGCGTTGCGCAGCGAGCGCATCACGAACGTCGATTCCGCCTGCCGCCGCAGCGCGCGCTCATTGGCGCGATACCCCGAGGCGTCCGCCAGCGCGTCCTGGACGGTGAGATTCTGGTCCACGAGCCGCGTCTTCCAGCCCGGTCCTTCGAACGCGTCGAGCAAGAGGCCGAGCGCCGGTCCCGTCGCGTAGTAGCGCAGGCGAATCGACAGCGTGACCTCCCCCGTCAGCGTGTGCAGGCCCGTACGTTTCTCCTCGCGCAGCTGCTCGGCGCCGGCACGGTCGGGAAACCCGCGCTGCCGCGCCGCCAGGTCCACGGATCGCACCAGCGTGTACTCGGCAAGCCCTTCGTTCAGCTCGGCCTGCTGCTCGAAGTCGGCGAGCTCTGGACCAAGCGCGCGGTGGCGCGCCTCGCGCACGGCCAGGA
>JBLNGI010000229.1:0-33832 GCA_050264615.1 Gemmatimonadota bacterium | reverse complement strand
CGGCGCGACAGCGCGCGGCGCGACGACCGGTTCGTGGCTCGCGCGCCCCAGCGCATCGGTGCCGGCATAGCCGTGCAGCCCCACGCGCCACAGCACCCGCGCGCGACGGCTCCGGGCCCGGCCCGGGGCCACGAGTGGATTGTCCGTAGAGGGTGCGCTTGCGAGACCCGCCAGCAGTGCCGCTTGGCCCAGCGACAGGCGGGCTGCCGTCGCATTGAAGTACAGACCGGCGGCTGCTTCGACGCCGACCGTCCCCTGCCCCAACGGCACCCGGTTCACGTATTGCTCCAGAATCTCCTGCTTGGAAAGGTGCGCCTCGAGCCGCAGCGCCCACAGCGCCTGGATCACCTTTCCGCGTACCGTCCGACTCGAGGGCCGCAAGATGCGCGCGAGCTGCATCGTGATCGTCGAGGCGCCGGAACGGACCCTGCCGCCCCGGAGATTTTGCGCCAGCGCGCGCATGACGGCTCGCAGGTCCACACCAGCGTGTTCGTAGTAGCGCCGATCTTCGCTCGCGATGAAGCTCTCGAGCAGATCGGGATCGATCTCGCTCAGGGGCAGCCAACGCTGCAACGCGCCGTCGCCGGCACGGGTGGTGCGCAACACCAGGCCGTTGCGATCCTCGAGTGTGAGACTGGCGTGAGTCGGCGCCGCGGTGAATCCGTGGGGCAGCGGCGTCGCGATCCACACGGCCATCGCGACCGCCGCCGCGGCCAGCGCGCCGCCGATCCAGGGGCCCGCCCGCCGCGTGCGTGTCAGGGCGCGCGCTCCGTCACCGTGAAAACGCCGCCGTCGCTCCGGCCCTGGACTGCGGGGTTGTACATCTCCTCGGCGTGGGCTGGCGGCCGGACGAACGTGCCCGGCGTCGTCGCACGGGCGACATACGTCGCGCTATAGCGGCCCGTCCATAGGACCGTCGCGAAATAGGCGACGCGGTCATCGCGCATTTCCTTGTGATCGAACGGCGACCACCACCCGGCATCCCAGCTGCCGTAGTACCAGTCGTAGTCGTAGCCGCCGAACTCGTTGTCGCCGTCCTCGGTACGCTCGCCGCGTTCGGGGACCGCGGCGCCAGGACCCGGCAGCTGCCCCGCCGTGCGCAGGCTCAGGTCCACGGCTTCGAGTCCCGCCGGCAGCGGATCTGTGAGAGCCACGAACCGTCGCTCCGCCGGCACGGTAATGCGCAGCCGGACGCGCACGAGTGCCCCCTCGGGCACGCTCACGACAGGTTTCCCGGTTTCGTAGTCCTCATACCAACGCTCAACCTGGATCCCTTGCTGATCCGGCGTGACCGGCCGCTGGCGTGGCACTTCGTGCACGGTGACGTAGAAGAACAGCGGCGCTCCGCCCCCTTGTACTCCCGCGCTCGCTGGATCGGTCGCGCGCACGGTGAGCACCAAGCGCTGGCCGCCACCGGGATCGTTGGTGAGCAATCCCGTCAGCGGACGCGCCGCCTCGCGTAACGAGTCGCCGCGCGAGCGCACCAGCACGCGGGTTCCCACGCGAACCTCGTAGCCGCGCTGCGCCGCGCGGGCCTGTCGCGCGGTGAAGTCGGCGAGCGCGGCTGCGGCGGTGCCATAATCCTGCGTATTCCAATAGCCCCAGCGCCCGCCCCTGCTCTGCTCGACGAGCGTCTCCACGAGCGGCCCGATCAGGGCGTTGCTCGAGTCCACCGCCAATGTCGCCGAGAGCAGTCGCGCCACGGGCCGCTGCGACGACGGGAAGTAGAACCAGAGACGGCGCGCCGTGTCAGGGAGAACGGCGCGACGTCCTTCGACCTGCACCGAAGCCCAGATCGGGGTGATCAATTGCCGCGCCGCCGCGCGCGCCCCGCGCCGCGCCATCATCTGCGCGAGCCGCAGCCGGTCCTCCCACGAGAGCTGCGCGGCGAGACGGAACAGCTCATTCTCAGTCGGCAGATCGGGCCGCCCGGCCCGGCTCAGGAAGTCTGCGGCGGCGACCTGCTCGGCGAGAATGACTGTGTTATTGCCGTACCACGTAGCAACCGGCGCCTGAATGGGCCGCCGCTCATGCGCGCTGCGGAACAGGTAGTCCACCAGTCGCTTGATCACCGAATCGCGCACCGGAACGCCGGCGTCGCGGGCCGCGAGTAGCGCCTCGCCGGCATAGGCGCTGATCCACGGCGTCGTCCAGTCATCGGCCGACCACAGCCCGATGCCGCCGTCGGGTCGCTGCCGCGCGCTCAGGACCGCCACACCCTCCATTATTTCGGTGCGCGCGCGCTCTGGGGTGAGCCCGGGGAGCCGCACCGCGGGACTTGCGCGATACAGCGCCGCGATCGTGATCAGCTCGCCGGCGATCTGTTCGGAGCAGTCGAACGGATAGACGGCGAGCCAGCGGTAGCTTCCCGCCAGGACGGTCAGCGGTGTGGTGCCGATGCCCAATTCAAGGCGCGAGCGCTCGAGATCCACCGGCTCGGGCAGCGTAATTGCGACCGTTGCCGTGTCCAGCGCGCTGCCGGTCACCGTGTATGCCCGTGGCGTAAACACCGGACGGCCCGGCAATCTCACCAGAACCGCGTCGGAGTCGGTTGGGCCGGAGACGTCGAAGCGGAACGACGCCGAATCGGCGGTTGTGTCGCGGAACGCAAACCGTACTTCGCTCCCCCGCCCCGGCGCGAGCGTGACCGTGCGCGTCGCGCTGCCGCTGCGCAGCACCCCCAGTGCGTCCGCGCGAACGGTCACCGTGGGCGACCCGCCGGCGCGCTGGTTCACCACCACGCCCGCGGTGAACGCGTCACCGAGCCGCAGGAAGCGCGGCAGCGCCGGGCGCGCCAGCAATGGACGCGTCACGAGCAGGGGCGATTCTCCATGGCCGTAGCGGTCGCCGGCAGTAACGGCGACGGCCATCACGCGGAACGTGGTCAGATTGTCCGGCAGCTTCGCGGCGGCAACCGCTGCCCCCGACGAGTCCGTCTCGACCGAGCCGAGGAAGAATGCCGTCGCGGCGAACCGCGAGCGCAGGATGTCGCCGCCGGCGAGCCCACCGCCGCCCCCAGGCTCCTGCTCCCCCTTGATCGACGTGCCTTCCTGATCGAGCACCTGCGGCGCAACGGTCACGAGGTTGCTCGCGAGCCGCAGGCTCACGCCGCGCGGCTGATACAACAGGTCGAGGGGATCAGGGGTCTTGTACCCCGTGAGCGAAAGCACACCCTCATCCACGGCCCACAGCGTCACCTCGCTGCGCCGGCCGTGCCCGGTCCCGTCCTTCACGGTGACCTGCACTCGTGCGCTGTCGCCGGGCCGGTACTCGGATGCGAGCGGCTTCACATCCACCGCCAGCCGCTTCACCTCTGGCGTGACGCGCAGCTCGGCGTATCCCACGCGGAGTGTCGGCCGGCCCGCGTCGGCGATGGTGCCAGGCGGCGCACTGCGGCCCCGCACCAGCACCATGGAGACGAACACGTTGGGCGCGTACGCCTCCGTAATCCGGAACTTGAGTGGCGTGGCGCCCCCCGTGATCCGCATGCGCCGTTGGTCGATCAGGCCTTCGCGCTCGACCGTGATCCACGCTTCCGCGTCCGTGAAGGGCGAGGCAACGAGGATCGTCGCGGTATCGCCGACCGCATAACGGGTCTTGTCCGGGATCAGATCCATCTTGAACTGGCTCTCGTCGTTCCACGGGATCCAGTCCTTGCCCGTCGCCCAGCGATAAAAACTCGTGGAAGCTGCTCGACCCGCTTCATCTGTCGCGCGAAACGACACGATGTACGTGCCGCCTTTGGACGGCGTGAACGGGCAGTTTGCCGGCTCCTGAGCGCTGACGAGCGCACAGCGCCCCACCGTGTCGGCGACCCATTCGCCGATCTGCTCCTCGACACCGTCGCGCTCGCGTTGCACGCGATGCCATTCGCGACGCACGATCGTGCCGCGGATGGAGACGCCGTTCACGCGGCGGCCGTCGGGGCGCACGGCGAGCACCGCGATCTGTTGTGGGGTTCCGGCGATCCAGAAGTAGTTCGCGCTGAGCGGCCGGGCGGCGACGTAGAACGACGCGGGGTGCACCGTGACCGCGGCGGATCCGGACACCGTCTGGCGGTTCACATCGGTGACCGTCGCTTGCAGGCGGGCGGTGGCGGGGCGGCCTTCGGGTGCCGCCAGCGGCACGCGCAGGGTCAGACGGCCGGCGGCATCGAGCGTATCAACTCCCGTGGCCGTGGCGCGGGGCTGCGATCGCGCCGGGCCCCAGTCTTCCCACCACCACCCAGTCTCGCCGAGGTAGTAGCGGTCCATGCCGGGAATGTTCAGATCGTAGGTCCAGCCGGGCGTGACGTTCAACATCCAGCGCACCGCGGCGTGGGCCATGGGCGCGCCGAACAGATACCGCGCTTCGACGGTGCCGCGCAACGAATCGCCGCTGAAGCGGGGCGCGGTGTCGGCAGTGACGCTCACCAGAAACTCGGGCGGCCGGTACTCGGCGACGCGGTAGCTCGTGTTCGCGACCTCCTGCCAGTCGCCGCGCTTCACTTGGAGGGAAACGACGTAGGTGCCGAGCGGGAGGTCTCGTCCCAGGGTCAGCGCCTGCGCCGCGGTCCCGAACGGGGAGAGCCGCACGATCGTGTCGCGCATCACGCCGCCTTCGCGGTCGCTGAACAACCAGCGCAGTGAGTCCGCCGGCGCCGGGACGCGCAGGGTCCCCAGGGTGCCGGTCCGCACAATCGCCTTCACGTGAACCGGCTCGCCGGGCCGATAGATGCCCCGCTCCGTGAATACCGCGGCCGCGACTGGAAGTCGATCGGTGCCGTACGCCCCGCCGACGTTGAAGCGCCAAGGCGAGAGATCGCCGGACCACACGTTGATCGGCACGACGGCCCGATCGAGCCCGAGCCGCGCGGACACGTAGCCGGCGAAGCCGCGCGTCCGCTCGTCATCGCCGGTGTCCCGGCGCAATTCGCTCAGCCGAACGAGACCCTGCGGATTTGTGATGCCGCGGGCGCGCACGCGTCCCTGCGGATCGCGCAGCTCGACGTCCACGCCGCTTTTGGCGAGGCCGTCCTGCACGCCGGTGATCCAGATCGCTGCGTCCGCTTCGCCTACGCGGGCGGTCACGCCCAAGTCGGTCGTCTGGAGCAGCGCGACCGGCGGACTGCGACGGTATTCGTCAGTTGGGACGCCGAGGCCGGGCCGTGTAATCCGGACGGCGGTGAGTGCGGGTGTGCCGCCGCCGGCGGCGCTGTAGACGGGCGCGCGGACCACGCTCACCAGGGGCACGTCGCGCCGGGACTGCACCGGGACCGATCGCGTCGTCGCGTCCTGCCGCACACGCGTCCACACCTCGCCGAGCCCCCACGGCGGCGCGCGCAGCGCGAAGGCCTCCAAACTCTCCGGGATGGCGACGGTGGTGACCAGGAGCGTGTCGACGTTCACGTGACGGACCGGGAAGGTGCGGTACCCGTTTCGCTCGACCACCATCAGTCCGTAGTCATAGCTCACGGCGGGATCGTAGCCGCTCGTCGCTAAGACCTTGACGGGGTTGCCGGTGAGCTTCTGGCCGAACACGTCGCGGAGCACGAGGGTGTCCACGACGATTGCATAGCCGGTCCGCGGCTTGAGCGACGCTTCGAGCACCCACGTCGCCGACTCGTCGCTCGTGTCCTGAATCGTAAACGGGATCCGCGGCAGGAAGTGCACGCCCCGGAGCAGATCCGCGCCGCGCACCGGCGTCGAGAACTCCACGCGTGCAGGCCCGGCGGGACAGACGCGAGCGTACCCGCACGCCGCCAGGGTCAACTGAAACGGCCCGTAGGTCGCAAGACGCCAACGCAGATACGAGCTGGTGCCCTCCTCGTCCAGTTCCGACGGCACGACCAGGAGTCCGCTGCATGCCCGCGGCAGCGGCCGCGCGGGCGCCAGGCGCACGACGCGGCGCAACGCATCTGCGGAGCGGTCGCGCCGCCAGCCGCCGGCGTCGCGATAGCGCCAGGAATCATGCTCCGAGATCGGTCGTTGCGAGACGGCCTTCAGCCGGACGATGGGATCTGCACGACAGTCCCGGTCCAGCTCGATGTACACG
The DNA here is from genome assembly GCA_050264615.1 of Gemmatimonadota bacterium. Lineage (GTDB taxonomy): Bacteria > Gemmatimonadota > Gemmatimonadetes > Gemmatimonadales > GWC2-71-9 > 20CM-2-65-7. The sequence continues at coordinate 27,799 of JBLNGI010000229.1, read as the reverse complement.
CGCTTGCTCACTTCCCCGAGGTCCACCGGCGTGCTCCACACGATTTCGAACTGAGCATCCGGTTTAAGAAAGCGCGCCGCCTCGTTCGGTCCGGTGGGCGTCCCTTCGAGCGGAACCGCGCCATGGACCCGGAACGTGAAGCGATAGGGCGCCTCGAGGCGGCTGCCGTCCATCGCGGCGAAGTCATTCTTGACCGTCACCGTGTACTCGGTGGCAGGATTCAGCGGCGCTGCCGGCGTGAATCGCAGCGTGATGGGGTCGCGCCATTCCACCCCACCCGCGACGGGCGGCGCGATCGAGAAGATCCGTTTGGGATCGACTGCCGCGTCGAGCGACCCGGCGACGGGCCGATCGAACGTGACGGCGACAACGGTGGTGGCGGCGGCGGACTTGTCAGGTGTGACCCGGAGGACACGGAGCGGTGTCGCGGTGGACACAGCGAAACTGCCGATGGCGATCGTGGTGACGGCGGAGAGAACGCGCATAGGCCCTTGTCGAAGAGTTCATAATACGAAAAAGCAAAAAGGGGGCCAGCCGTGTGGCTGACCCCCGTCTTCGTTTCGTCACGCAGAGCGGGCGACGGGATTCGAACCCGTGACGTCCAGCTTGGGAAGCTCGTGGACGCCGCCAACGACAGACAGTGAACGCCAGCAAGCGCCATTCTACTGGACTTTCACGCGGAGCGGTAGTCCGGATTCGTAGCGAATGGGTGACGAGTCCCACAGTTCGTCACCCATTTCCTTTGCTGGCTGCGTGAAAACCTACGCGCGGCCATGCCTTTTTAGGAAAGCGGGACAGTCCAGTCCGTACAGGGGCCGTGGCCGGGATCGACCACCCCGACCGTGGGGGTGATCTTGAGATGCCGCATCGCATCGAGGATTTCTTGATCGCCGAGTCCCAACGCCGTGCCTCTCACAACGCAGCGAGGTTCGATGACCAATCGCTTGGCGTTGGTCTCGTGATACCCAAACCCTAGCACCTAAACCACCTCCGCCCATCAGAGCCTTTCGCGGGCGATGCCGTACTCAACCGCATGCTCACCCTCGTTGAGAATCCGAAGGCGTACTCCATCCAATCCAGTTTGGCGTCCTCCGGCTCGTCGTCCGTAGGACCAAAGACGGTGAGCGCCGCTGTAATGCAGACCCTCCCAAGTTCCCTGAATCCCTTATTTGCGGCCAAGAAGTCATCGTGAGAATTTGCGCGACCAGCTCTTTCCCGAGCACGTTAACGGTAGGGCCTGCTCGCTCCGGCCCCGAGAATCAGAACGGTCCGCTTCCGGATCACGCGCTAACCTACGGCGCGTTGCCTCGGACCGCATCACGTCTGTCCCGACAGAGCAAGTGGGACATTAACTCAAAGCCTCGTTGGCTCATGCGCGACCAGCAGTAGTATTTTCCAGATGGAGATCGATGACGTCCGGGCCTTTCGTCGCCGTCGCGAGTACCGGGTCGGTTAGCGCCGCGGCGCGCGAGCTGTTCCGGACCCAGCCCGCGGTGACGCGCCGCCTGCAGCGGCTCCGAGCACGACCTCGGCGCGCGCCTGGTGGACAGGGGCCGCCGGCCCTTCACGCTCACTCCGGCCGGCCGCGCGGCGCTGGACGGGTGCCGCCGCGTGTAGGCGTATGGGCAAGTACATACTTGGAAGTGCTATACAGACCTCTTGGAGCCTATAACCGGGAGTCGGCCATGGTGGTCACACCAGACGTGTTCAACGCCGAGTGCGGCTCGCGCCAGGTCCTGAGCCTCATCGCGGACCGCTGGACGATGCTGGTGTTGTACGCACTCAGGCGCGACACCAAACGCTACGGAGAGCTTCGCGCGATGATCGGAGGAATTGTCCAGAAAATGCTGACGCAGGTGCTGCGAAACCTGGAACGAGACGGAATGATCGTCAGAACGGTATACCCCGTCGTTCCACCTCATGTCGAGTACCAGCTGACACCGCTCGGCATTACGCTGCTGCGCCCGCTGGGCGCCATCTGCCGGTGGGCCGAGGAATACCTGCCCCAGGTAACCCAGGCGCGACGCAAGCACAGTGCGACCTGACGCGGAAAAGGAGCTGCCGGGCGGTGACGGCGACATGGTCTACAGGAGATCCACGCCCGAGCTGTACCGCGAGGTCGCCCTCGGCCCCGGATCGACCGAGGTGCGCGCTGGGGATTTCCGCGTCCTGAGCACCACGCTCCCGGCGCGCTTCCGCATCCCGAAGCATACGCATCTCCATCACAATCTTGCGTACACCGTGACGGGGGGCCTCATCGAAAGCTTCGACCGGGAGCGCCTGTGCTGCCGCCCGGGAGACGTGGTGCTGAAGCCGGCGGGCATACCGCATGAGGATGCCTTTGACGAGATGGAGACGACTACGCTTCAAGTGGAGTGGAACCCGGAGGCTGCGGGTGTCCGCGGCGTGTCCCTCGATCGGGTCCTCCGGTTCCGCGCGGACACCGTCACGCTGCTCGCGGCCCAGCTGTACGCGGAGCTCCACATCCGCGACACAGCCACTCCGCTGGTCGTGGAGGGGCTCGCGCTGCAGTTGCTTGGCAGCATCGTGCGGGGTGGAGCGCCGCGGCGGGAGGCAGTGGTGCCGCCGTGGCTGTCGCGCATTCGCGGCCGGCTGCACGACGAGCCTGGGGCCGGACTCGGGATCCGGGACCTCGCGACCGACGCCGGCGTGAGCACTGGCTACCTCGCGCGTCGCTTCCGCCAGGCGTACGGCATGACCGTGGGGAAGTATTGGCGCCGCATTCGCCTCGAACGAGCCGCTGCCGAGCTGCTGCGGCCGGACGAACGGATCTCGGAGGTCGCGTTGCGCGCTGGTTTCTCCGATCAGGCGCACTTTACACGCGAGTTCAAGCGGGCGTTCGGCCTCCCTCCCGGCGCTTATCGCGAGCGGGCGATGCGGCGGACTTCGTCCAGCGCGGCGTCCACCTCCTCGGCGGTGTTGTAGTAGTGCGGTGAGATCCGGACGCCGGACTCCACTCCGCGCGGCGCGAAGTCGTGCTGCGCGAACTCCTGCAGCGTCGAAACGATATTGATTCCTTTCGCCGCCAGATCCCGCTTCACTTCGTCTCCGGTCCACCCACGCACCATGGCAGTCACGATCGCGCACCGGTTGGGGCCGCGGTCGAGCACCTGGACGCCGTCGATGCCCTCAAGGCCCGCCCGCAGCCGCCTTGCCAGCGCAAACGCCCGTTGCCCGCATTCCGCCACGCCGTGGCGAAGCGCGTAGTCCACCGCGGCACCCATGCCAACGACGAGAGCGTAGGGGAACTCCCAGTCCTCGAATCGCCTGGCCGTCGGCGCGATCTCGAAGCGCGCGGGCGCCGTCCAGCGCGCGCCCCGCATGTCCACGAAGAGCGGATAGTCGCCGCGGTCCAGGGCCCGGTCCGACGCGTACAGGAAACCGATCCCACGTGGCCCGCGGAGGAACTTGCGCGCCGTTCCCACCAGGTAGTCACAGTGCAGCTGATTCACGTCAATGGGGATTTGGCCCGCCGCCTGGATCGCATCAACGATGCAGGGTACGCCGAACGCTTCGCAGACCTTCCCGACCTCGACCACGTCCTGCACCAGGCCCGAGTGCGTGGGGATCCAGGACACCGCCACGAAGCGCGCGGAGGTCGATCCGAGGATCTCCCGAATCGCCTGCGGATCGACACCTCCTTCCGGCTTGTCGGCCGCATGCACGAGCCGTACCCCCAAGCGCTCGGCGAGCGCCAAGTACTGGATCTGGTTCGACGTATAGTCGGAGCGGCTGGTCACGATCACGTCGCCGCGCTTCAGGTCGAACGAGGACAAGGCCTGGATGAAGCCAGCGGTCCCGTTGCCAGTGACGGCCACGTTCGCCGGCCGGGTACGGAGCAGCGCCGCGACGCTCTCGTAGACCGCGGCGATCTTCTCCGCGACGCGGTCCGCCGCTTCGTATCCACCGATCGCGGCCTCGAGGTTGAGGTGGTCGATCGAGGCCCTGAGCACGGGTTCGGGCGGGAGGGCCGAGCCCGCGTTGTTCAGGTGGTTCACGTGTGCGCACCCCGGCGTCTCCCGCCGCCATGTTGCGATCAGGCTGTCCGGAGTGGGGTGGTCAATCGTCAGGGTCTTGGCTTCCATGGGTGTCCCTCCTCGTGAAGGAGCCCTCTGCAGATCGCTTCCTTTGAACGTAGAGGTTCCACGACTGGAAGTCTTGAACCGATCCCGCGATCTCTTGAACAAACACGCAGGACGCAGGGTAGCGAAATGCGCCAGCGTGCTTCATCGCTGCGCCCTCGCACCTGGCGTTACGTATCCCGGCGGCCCGTTCTCCCGTCATACGATGCGAACCCGGTGTGTGGCGCATGGACGTGGGCGTCATCCAGTTCATCGGCGATGGCTACTCGATCACCCTGGACTCCGTAAGCTACGAGCCTGCGGGTGTGCGCTTGGTGGGACAGGTAGGCAACCCCCACCTCATTGATGTCAGCTCGCTCGCGCTCAATATCACCGTGAACCGCCCGCTCGATGAGATTCGCGACGAGTACGTCAAAAGCACGAGGAGCGCGCAACGTCGCTCACGGGCTCGCGGGGAAAGCCAAGATCAATCCGTACATGGCGCGCAAGAGCTTCGACCGCTGGATGCAGGACGCGCACGTTCCCCGCGCACGCCGTATCGCGTACCTGGGGCACAGCGGCGCCGACACAACGGACTACTATGAACTGTACGAGGTGGACGCTTACCTACGGGAGGACGCAGAGCGGATGCGTGCGTTGATCGGGCCGCAGAAGCTCGCGTTGGCGCAATGAATCTGCGTAGTCTTCCGAGGTCCTGAACCATGAATCCCTGGTTATCTCTCGGTGCAGCCGCCGCTGCTGGTAGTGCTCTGACGCTCCTGATTCAACGCATTCGGCGCCGACAGCCCGCGGCAGAGATTCAGCCGTTGCCCCCAATCTCCTGGGACGAATCCTGGAGCGCAGACACCGCACGCCTTGCGTATGAACACGCACGCGAGACCGATCGTCAGATTCACGCGACTGTGGAGGTAATCGATCGGAAAGTGGTCGCGGTGTTCACGATCGCATCGGCAATCGCGACGCTTGGCCCAGCGTTAGGGCGGTTTCCGTTCTGTTCTGGCGGCTGGTGGCTCAGTGCGGGCGCCGTGGCGATGTGGTTGGGAGCTGCTGTGCAGTGCTGGCGTGCGTTCGATCCCCGCGGCTATCGGGTGGATCCCGATCCTAGCACGATCGCGTCAGCTGACTGGCTGCGGCTCCATCCGGGTGCATTCTACCTCGAGCGTCTCAAGAGTGTCCGCGAGAGCATCGAGGTGAACTCGCGGACGATCAATGCGCGCGCGCTCGCCCTACGGGGTGCGCTGGTGTTTGCGCTCTTGGAAGTCGCTTTCTTGTTAGCGGCGCTCTTGTGGCGCTAACGACTACCGCGTTTCCTTGTCAACCTTCGGATCACTCTTCGTAATGTAGACGCCCGGATCCGGCCGGGGCGTCGGTCTGGTCGTTGCCGTCTCCGCTGGCGCGGTCGCTGGTCCTGCCGGCACAGACGCAGGCGTGCTCATGTCATTGTCCATCTATCGTCCTCGCTCGATATGCGTTCCTAATAATTCCATCGTGGTGGTGCTCGAACTCACTGCCGTCCCACAGTTCGTCCCACAGTTTGCGATTCTGACGGCCGTCACAATCGCGTAAGTCCAAGAGCGGGCGACGGGATTCGAACCCGTGACGTCCAGCTTGGGAAGCTGGCATTCTCCCCCTGAATTACGCCCGCGTGGCTGCTAAAACTAACTAATCGCAAACCCCTGTGTGAACCTCCCTTCAGGGATCGTTGGGCCAATCGTCATGGTGAAAAGTGAGATTGGGAGGGGAGGTTCCATCATTAATGCGCTGATGTGGCTCATGGTCGCGAGCGCCGTGATCCCGCCGCCCCGGGCCGCGGCGGATTCCCTACTGTGGACCGCGTCGCGTGGCCCGGTGCTTCGTGTGGCGTTCCCGTCCTTCGCGCCGACGCTGCGGCCGGCCGATCTCGCGCCTCCTCCCCAGCGACCCAGGGCAATCGAATTCAGCGACGGGTATTACACCCGAGCGGCGATCCACCGCTACGCGAGCTACGCCACAGTGCCGCTCTTCGTGACGGAGTACTTGATCGGTCGGTCTCTCTACAATCAAACCGGCGAATCTGAATCGCTGCGGAGTTGGCACGCGGTCACGGCGGGCGGGATCTACACGCTGTTCGCGGTGAACACGGCGACCGGGGGGTGGAATTTGTGGGAAGGGCGAGCCGTGAAGGAAGGGCGGACTCGTCGCTACGTTCACTCCGCGCTGATGTTCGCATCGGGCGCGGGGTTCGTGGCCACGGCCATGCTCGCTCCAGACGAGGAAGAGGAGGCCGGCGCCAATTCCGGCGACCGGCAGACGCACCGCACGGTGGCGATCGCTTCCATGAGCACCGCTCTCGCCGGGTATCTGATGATGCTCATCTGGAACGACAGATGACCGGGCCAGTGACAACGGCGGTCCGTGCCTGGGCCCACCTCTACAACAACAGCAACACCGTAAGTAATGCCGTGATGTATCTCCACCTGGCCGGGATGCTCGTGGGCGGAGGATTCGCGATAGTGGCCGACCGAGACGCGTTCCGCTCGCCGCCAGCGCGGGACGACTTTGGTCAGGTGCACAAGTGGGTCGTGGGCGGCCTGGCCGCTGTGTTTGCGAGCGGCATCCTGATGCTGCTGGCCGACATGAACACGTACCTGACGTCCACGGTGTTCTGGGTCAAGATGGGACTCATCGCCCTCCTCCTGGGCAATGGATACGCGCGCGTCCGCGCCGAGGCCGCAGCCGGGCCATGGCTGCGGCGCACCTCGGCGGTGAGCGTCGTGCTGTGGCTCGCCGTGCTCCTGGCCAGCACGATCATGAACACCACCTGATCATGGACCAGGTCGATTCCACCACCCCGTGTGCGGATTGCCCTCTGAGGGGGCGGCGGGAGTTTCTGCGCGACGCGCTGTTCGCTTTCGTCGGCGTCTCCTTCGGACGCGCGTTGTCGAGTCATGACGAGCAGCACACGTATCCTCTGCCGGGGACGGACGGCGCGGTGATCGATAAGGAGAACCAGATCATCCTGGCGCGTTACCAGCAGAAGGTGTATGCCTTCAATCTCTCCTGCCCACACCAGAACACGGCGCTTCGCTGGTATCCGGACGACGGGCAGTTCCAGTGTCCGAAACACCATTCACGCTATCGGCCGGATGGGGTGTTTATTTCCGGCCGGGCCACGCGCAGCATGGATCGTCTGGGGATTCGCCGGGACGGCGCGAACGTGATCGTGGATGCGGCGCAGTTCTATCGGCAGGACAAGAACCCCGCCGAATGGGTGGCGGCGGTGATTGCGCTCTGATGTGCAGAAGGAGATGGAAGGGGGCGTAGGACGCGGAACGACGGCCGCCGCTGGCGAGCGACGGCCGTCGTGGCTTAGGACGCCGGCATTCTCCCCCTGATTGACGCCTGAAAACTGGGCAATTCGTTACTGTCTGCGATACCGCCAGGCCACGATCCCGGCACCGGTCGCCTGCGCCTCGATCGGCGTGCTCTGCGCCGGCTGGATCGCCGGGACCTGGACCGTCTGCGTCGAGACGACGTCGCCCTTGTTGTTCAGGAACTCGAACACGAACGCCAGGGGCGGCGACGCGGTCGAGCGGACATTGGTGACGAGGCCTTTGAGATCTCGCCCCGTGTCGGTCGAGTCGAATTGGCTGATCGTCACATCGGCGACGAGGGTCGAATCGTGCAGCCGCAGGTAGTGGAGCGTCGAATCGACTTTTCCATTCGCCTGCTGCGCGTACGCCATCATCTTGATCGACTGCTTGTTCATCGGATCGACGCCGATCAGCCGGCGCGCCGTCTCGAGCGCGGTCACCGAATCGCGCATGCCCAGCGCCGTATTGGCGCGATGAATGAGCGTCTCGCGGTAATACGGGTTCAGCCTGAGGCTGGCGTCGAGTGCCTGCGCCGACAGCGTGTAGGCTTCCCTCGAGTTGGCGAGGTACTCGCTCGCCATCCCCTTGGTCACCGAATCGCACCGGGCGCGAATCCGGGCCGTCGTCAGCGGCGGGCGCGCGGACCGGGCCGTGCTGCGGCAGCTGCCGCCCGCGGCACCCGTGTCGGGCTCCTCGGGCACGCTTTGCCCGATCGCGGCGCCGACGCGATACAGCGTGTAAAAGCCCATCGAGTCGCCCTTGGCCACGACCTGCCGGTACGTGGCGAACGCGCTGTCCTTCTTTCCGGTCTGCATGTAGACCGTGCCCATCGCGGCCAGCACTTCAGGGTCGTTGGGATACTGCGCGAGATACTCCTGATAGGCAGCGCCCGCCTGAGTCCAATGCTCCTGGCTCTGCTCGATCCGCGCGAGGTTGTAGAGCGCGTCCTTGTAGTCCTGTGCGAATTTCGGATCCTTCTTGGCGATATCGGCGGACCGGCGGAAGTACGTGACGGCCGAATCCGTCTGGCTCGCGTTGAAGTACAACGTCGCGAGGTACTTCGTGCTGGTGGGCTCATCAGGCAACAGCGAGCTGGCCCGCCTGAACGAGGCGATCGCCGAATCGTTGCTGTTGGCCTGCCAGGCCGCGACGCCGGCGTTGAACGCCGGGACCCACAACACGCGGCGCCAGCCTGCGATGTCGTCTTTGCAGACCGGCTTCAGCGCTTCCGCGCGCGTAAACGCGCTGTCAACGCCCACGGCATCGCTCGTCAGGATGTAATAGCGGCCCAGGTAGTACCACGCGGCCGGATTCTTCTCCTGTCCGCCCGTCGTAAGCGCCTGATTGAGCACGCGCTGCGCATCGCGCAGGTCCTTCTGCTTTTGATCCGGGTAGCGGGCCTCATGCGCGCTCTTGAGGTACAGCAGGCCGCTGTTGACCAGGTAATGACCCGGCTTCAAGTCGCACTTCACCTCCGGCCATTTCGACGACTGCGCGCTGAGTGGAGCCGCAATCATCGCCAGCAGGATGACTACCCAATTCCGAACCGTACGCACGTTCACTCCTTGGCTTTCGCGATAAGTGCCTCGGCGTCGCGCTCCACGGCGCGCGCCACGTCGATCGGCGGCCGGCCCAGGGCCTTCGCCGCCGCCAATACGTCGTCGTATTCCGGTTTTACCCGCACATTGCCGCCGTCCAGAACCTTTACCCGTACGGCAACGCCATCCAGCTGCACCGTGAGCTGACGGCGCGGCAACGTCGCTCGTTCCGCCACCCAGCGGCGTACTCCGGCGGTCGTGCTGTGGCGAAACAGCTCCGCCGTCACGGCCTCCGCCAGCGCCTCGGGCGCCATGACCTCGACCCGGAATCCCGAGCGACCTTTCTTCATCTGCACCGGCCAGGTCTGCACGTCCAGCGCCCCCGCGCTCACCAGCGCCTGCCGCAGCGGCTCGACGTACTCGGGACTCATGTCGTCCACGTCCGTCGCCAACAGCACCACGCGCCCCGCTTCACTCGCCGACTCGGCGAGCATGATGCGCAGCGCGTTGGGATAGTGCTTGGGGTCGCGCTGACCCGCGCCCCAGCCGCTGCCCACCATCCGCCACCGATCGGGCGGGGCGCCGGCCGACAGCACCCGCAGCAACGCCGCGCCCGTTGGTGTCGTCGCTTCGCCTTCCACCGGACTGCCCGCCGCGCCCGCCAGCTCGAGTCCCTCGAGCAGGAGCGCGGTTGCGGGCGCCGGCACAGGCAACCGCCCATGCGCGGCATCGACCCAACCCTGCCCCACCGCCACGGGCAGGTGGTGCACGGCGTCGACTCCCAGCCGCTCGAACCCTTCGATGGAACCCACGATGTCGAGCACCGCATCCACGGCGCCCACCTCGTGCAGATACACCTTCTCCGGCGCCATGCCGTGCACGCGCCCCTCCGCCTCGCCAACCAGGCGAAATGCTTTGAGCGCGCGCTCCTTCACCCACTCCGACACCGGTGCCCGCTCGACCAATCGCAACAGCTCACCCACATGACGGCCGTGTGGCTGCTCGGGGATCGCGAATTCAACCTGCTTGCAGGTGATACCGGCCCGGCGGACGTCTCGGACCGTAACGCGCACATCACCTACCCCAAGCCGTGCTGGTAGCTCCTCGAGCCAGGTAGGCGGCACACCGAGTGAGAGAAGCGCACCCAGTGTCATATCGCCGCTGATGCCGGCAGCCGGATCGATGATGGCGATGCGCATGGGGCGAAGTCGGCAAATATAAACGGCTTAGGCCCTGTAGAGCCACCCGGCGCCAGTGTTGAACACGACGATTCGCTCATCGGACCGCAGGATACCGCGGCGCATCAGCGACACAGCCCCAGCGAGTGCCGCACCCCCCTCAGGCGACGCGTCGATTCCCTCGGCGAGTTGGAGCTCGTGCGCGGCCTCCACGAGGGCCTCATCGCTGACCGCAACCGCGCCGCCACCGCTCTCGCGCAGTGCCCGCAGCATCAGCCTGTCGCCCAACGGGCCCGGCACGCGCAGGCCGGCCGCGACCGTCGTCGGATCGGGCCACAGTGTCACGCGCTCAGCGCCCGATTCGAACGCCTGGACGACTGGCGCGCACCCGGTTGCCTGCACCGTGTACATCCGCGGCAGCGGTCCACGGAGCCAGCCCGCCTGGTGCAGCTCCTGAAACGCCTTCCACATCCCGATGAGCCCCGTGCCCCCGCCGGTCGGATAGATAATGGCGTCGGGCAGGGTCCACCCCAGCTGCTCGGCCAGCTCGAGGCCGAGGGTCTTCTTGCCTTCGATGCGATATGGCTCACGGAGCGTCGAGACGTCGATGGCGCCCGTGTCGTCTGCGTACAGCCTGGCGGCGATGCCACAGTCGCCGATGTGCCCCTCGAGCAGGACGAGCTCGCCGCCGAATGCGCGGATCTGATCGAGAATCGGACGCGGTGTGGAGGCCGGAGCGTACACCCGTGCCTGGGCACCCGCGCGCGTGGCGTATGCGGCCAGCGCGATGCCGGCGTTGCCGGCTGTCGGAACGACGAATTGCTTCGCGCCGGCCAAGACGGCGCGCGTGACCGCGGCAGCGAGACCGCGGGCCTTGAACGAGCCCGTCGGGTTCGACCCTTCGTCCTTTACCCACAGCTGATCGAATCCCTGGCGGGCGCCGACTCGCTCGGCCCTCAAGAGCGGAGTCCCACCTTCGCCAAGCGTGACCGGATGCTCATCGGGGCCAACGGGCAACCATCCGTCATAGCGCCACATCGTCCAGCGCCGCGCGAGTAGACGCGTTTTCGCCTCTGGTGGCGGGAGCTGCTCATAGCGCACGAGATACGGAGCGCCGCAGACCTCGCAAACGCCAGGGAGACCCGTGGCGTCACGCGTGCGCGTGGGCACACACGCCGAGCACTCCAGCGTCCAGGACGTCACGCGCGCTGGTGCAACCGGTCGAGGATGCGATCCGCGAGCGTGGTCGAGAACCCTGGGAGCGCGGCAATTTCGGCCGGTGTGGCCGTGCGGACGCCCGCCAGGGAGCCGAACCGTTCGAGCAGCAGCCGGCGCCGCGCCGGTCCAATCCCCGGAATCCGCAGCAGCTCTGACGTGATCGTGCGCTGGGAGCGGCGCTTGCGGCTGTACATGACCGCGAAGCGGTGTGCTTCGTCGCGCGCGCGCTGCAACAGTCTGAGCGACGGGCTGCGCCGCGACAGCCGCAGCGGCTCATCATAGCCCGGCTGGAACACTTCCTCCTCGCGCTTTGCCAAACTCACGATTGGCAAGCGGTCCTGACCCTGCGCATGGGCGGCGTCCACGGCGGCAGAGAGTTGTCCCTTTCCCCCATCGATCACGATCAGATCAGGGAGCTGCTTGTGCTCGGCAAGGCGCCGTGTGAGGAACCGGGTCACCACTTCCTTCATCGCGGCAAAATCGTCGATCCCTTCTACCCCCTTGATCCGGTATCGGCGGTACTCGGCCTTGCGCGGCCGCCCCCCTTCGAACCAGACCAGCGACCCTACCGTATCGCGGCCCTGGTTGTGCGAGATGTCGATGCACACCATCGCCCGGGGCACCACCGGCAAGCCGAGGTCGCGGCCCAGCGCGAATACCGGATCGGCGGCGCGCTCGTCGATGTCGAACGCCTCGATTTTGAAGCTGTCCAGCAGATGGCGCGCATTCTGGTCTGCGAGCTCCACCAGCTTCGCCGCCGCGCCCCGCTGTGGGACCACGAATTCCACGCCGGCCGCGAGCTCGCGCAGCGCGTCGAAATCGGCCGGGGCGAACGGCAGCACCACGCGCTGGGCGCGTTGCTCGAGCGGGAGATAGTACCCGACCAGGAACGTGCGCAGGACATCGCCCTCGGGCGCGTGCTCGACATGCTCCAGGAAGCGGTGCTCGCGCGCCACGAGGCGCCCGTCTCGAATGCGCAGTATGACGCCGGCCGCGTCGTCGCCGTCGCGCGCCAGACTGATCGCATCCGCATCGCCCCCGCCCACGACTTCCACGGTTTGCGGCTGCTCCAGCTGATCCAGCCACTTCAGGGCATCGCGCAGTTGGGCCGCGCGCTCGTAGTCCTGCCCGTTGCTGGCTTCGTGCATGCGCTCCCGGAGCCGGCCGCGCACATCGAGCGTCTTGCCCGAGAGGAACAAGAGCACGTCATCGATCATGCGCCGGTACTCTTCGACGCTTTGATAGCCCACGCACGGCGCCTTGCAGCGCTCGATGTGAAAGTCGAGACACGGCCGATCGGGCGCCTCCTCGGGCAGCTGCCAGGAGCAGGACCGAACCGTGAAAATCCGCCGGATGATCTTGAGCGTCTGGCGCAGCGTCGCCACGTCGGTGTAGGGACCGAAGTAGCGCGCCCCGGGAATCGTCACGCGCCGCACCACCAGCACGCGCGGGAACGGCTCCGCCAGGGTCACCGCGATCTGCGGATAGCTCTTATCGTCCCGCAACCGGATGTTGAACTTCGGCTGGTTTTCCTTGATCAGGGTGTTCTCGAGCAGCAACGCCTGCGCCTCGCTCGGGACGATGATCGTCTCGATGTCGGCGATTTGCTCGCGCAGGTACTCGCGTTCGGTACTTCCTTGCTCGTCGGCAAAGTACGCCGGCACGCGCGAGCACAGGTTGGCCGCCTTCCCGACGTACAAAATCTCCCCCTCGGCGTTCTTCCAGATGTACACGCCGGGGCGAGCGGGAAGAGCCGCTAGTTGGCGGGCGAGCCGGTCAGAGATTGCCATGCGCGTATCGCGTCGGGGTGACGGAACGCCAGAGTGAGCGCCCCGTATGCCACGCCAAAGATACCCAGCACGGCAATGCCCCGCGCGATAGGACGCCAGGAGGGGACGAGAACATCGGCCCCGTACGCCGCGGCAGCAGCGATCAGGGCAGCGACGACCACCAGGCCGAGGACGCGCCAGGCGGGGCGCTGCAGCACCGCCCCGATGCGCCGGTCCAGTTCGCGCAGGTTCAACGCCATGTTCAGCGTCCCACCGATCGACGAGCCGAGCGCGATGCCGGCTGGACCGAACCGTCCCATGAACAGCCACGACAGGAGTCCGGACACAACCAGCGAAACGATCGCGATCAACACAGGGGTGCGGGTATCGCGCAGGGCGTAGAACCCTGAGGCAAACAGCTTGACCGTGGACTGACCCAGGAGCCCGATTCCGTACGCCGCAAGCACGCCGCCCACTCGCAGGGTATCGTCAGCATCGAACCGGCCGGTTTGGAACAGCAAGCCGATGATCGTCGGCCCCAGTGCTGCGAAAGCGAACGCCGAGGGCATCACAAAGTAGGCAATGCGTCTGAACCCCACCGCGATGCGTGCGCGCAGCTGATCGTTCGCATTCGCTGCAATGGCATCGCGCGACAGATCCGGCAACGCGACGGCGGTCACCGCAACCCCAAACATGCTGATCGGCAGCACCTGGACGAGCTGAGCATACCCGAGGCTCGCGAGCCCGCCTTCCCCGGTGTAGGAGCCGAGGAATGTGTCGACGAGACCGGAGATCTGCGCGACCCCGGCACCGAGAACCAGCGGCAGCCAGGCGATGATCACCGAGCTCACACCCTCCGGCGCGAGACTCACGCGCAGCGGAATGCCCTGCAGCAGACGCCAGCACGTAGGCAGCTGAATGGCGATCTGCAGCACGCTCCCCGCCACGGTCCCCCACGCGAGCGCGAGGGATAGCCCGTACAGCCCGTCCCCTTTCAGCCAGGCCGCCGCGCCGACCATTGCCGCGATCCCGGCGATGTTCCAGAGCGCTGGCGCGGCATACGGGAGAAAAAACCGCCGGTGCGTGTTGAGAATACCGAGGCACCAGGCGGAGACGACCATGAGACCGGTCATCGGAAACAGGATCCGCACCAGGACAATCGTCAGATCGCGCCGCGGTGCGTCGAAGCCCTGGGCAACCAGCGTGGTGATGGCCGGCGCGAACGCGATCCCGAGGACCGCCAGCAGCCCGCTGGCCAGCAGCAGCAATCCGAGAATCGCGCCCGCCAACGCGCGGGCCGCGTCCTTGTTCTGCTCGTTCAGCCGGGCGTAGACGGGAATGAACGACGCCGACAGCGTGCCCTCACCGAGGAGGTTGCGGAGGGCGTTCGGAATGCGCAGCGCGGCGCGAAAGGCGTCCGCCGCCGCGCCGTTGCCGAAGTAATGGGCAAACACGCGCTCGCGCACGTAGCCGAGGACGCGCGTAACGAGGATGCCGCCCGCAACCCGAGCGGCACCCTTCAAGACTGGGGTTTCTTCCGGCGGGGGTCTTCCAGCAGGCGCTGCATGAACTGCAGCTCTTCACGCAGGCCGGACACGGACCGAGTGAGATCCTCGAGCTCCGTCTCCAGCAGCTCGACCTTCCGTTGCACGTCCCGCAGCTCGGGTGGCGGTCCCTCGGGGCGTCCTTCCATCCGGCGCGCGACCGATTTCCCCAGCGGCGAGTCGACGAGAATCGCGGCGACCGGAATCAGCAGCGCCACGATGAGAATGACCGCGAGCACCCACATGGATCGGATTCTATGGAGCCCGTGCCCAGCGCGCCACCTCCGCCTCGACGTCGGCCAGCAGCGAGGTTCCATAGCGCGCCATGAACGACGCCGCCGTGAGCACGCGCTCCTGCGGCTTGCCGTTCGGCGCGAGCGCCGCGCGTGCCCGGGCCAATTGCGCAGCCACGGTACCCTGCGTCCGCTTGAGACTCGCGACCAGCTTCTTCTCGATTTCGTTGGTACCGGCGAGCGCCGCGTTGCGCGCCGACTCAACGGTGCGCTCGAGCGTGGGGTCGATCATCTGCACTTCCCCGCTGATTCGCTGAAAGCGCGCCGCGACGTCGTCGCGCAGCGCCTCCAGCGCGGCGGCCAGATCTTCGGGCATCTCCGCGCGCGCGAGCCGGCTCTCGAGCGCGCCCGCCGGCTCGCTGAAGTCCTCCGGCGTGAGGCCGTGCTTCTGCAGCACCTTGTCGACGCGCGACTCGATGATGAGTCCCGACCAGCGTCGCATGGGGACTTGCGGCGTCACACCGAGCTTCGTGAACAGCGGCTTGGACTCGGGGAGGTATTCCATTTCACCCGGGCCGCCGAAGTAGGCGACCGTCGGGAACAGCGCCGCTTCGATCACCGGCCGCAGCAGGACGTTGGGCGACAGACGCTCCGGCGTCTCACGCGCGATCTGCTCGAGCTGCGCGCGCGTGAACCGTTCGCCACTGCGCCGGGTGACGTACTCGGCGCCGTCGCGCTTCAGTCGATCGCGACCCAGACTGCCTTCGACCAGCACCGGTGACAAACCGTCGTCCAGCGTCTCGTCCACTCCGCGCAGCAGCCAGGCGGTCGCGGCGCGCTTGGCCGCGCGGTCGTAGGCGCGAAACACCGCCAACCCGCGGCTCGCCAGCAGCGCATTCAGGGCATGCGCTGCCGCGTCCGCCAGGTTCGTGTCGGGGCGATAGGCCTGCTCGAGCCAGGTCAGAACCTCAGACTTGAACTCCGAATCGGGGAGTGCCGTTGCGAGTGCCTCGAGCGCCGCAGCCGCATCGCACGGCTCCCGAAACAGGGGAAGCTGCGGCGCTTCGTGCGGACGCTCGCGCAGCACGATGCGCACCGGCTCGCCATCCCGCCCCAGGACCCACGCGTGATTCCCCTCCGCAAAGTCGTGATCGTCGCCGGCAACCCAGAAGACCGGCACGACCGGCACGCGCCGCTCGGCTTCGAGACGGCGCGCGACCACGATGGCGGTTATCGCCTTGTGAACGGTGTACAGCGGGCCCGTGAACAGCCCCGGCTGCTGCCCCGTCGTGACGGCGAGCACCTCGCCCGCTGCCAGCCGGTCGCGCCCGGGACCGGGAAGCGTGGCGGCGAGGACATCGGCCGGTACGCGCCGAGGCTTGCCTGCCGGGATCGCGCGCGGATCGAGCGGGGAAACGGTCGTGACGATTCGAGCGATCATGACCGCGCGCCCACGAGAATCACGCGGGGCGCCTCGGGGCTCAGCGGGCCGCCGTCGTAATCGCCGAATCGCGCGACGATCTGCAACCCGGCATCGCCGAGCAACGACTCCAGCTCTTCCGCCCCGTACAGCCGGACGCGCTCCTGAAACCGTCGGCCTTCGTCGCGCAATTCGATCTCCTTGATCACAAACCGGCTGTCACCGTCAAGGCGCCGTGTCACCCGCACGTCGCGGCTCGCCGCCTGCTCGGGAGCTCTCAGCGTACGCCGCACGTGTTCGGCATTCAGATAGTCGATCACAAAATGGCCATGCGACGCCAGCGCGGCGGCTACCTGTCGCACCACGAGCCGGTGCTCGGCGTCGTCCAAAAAGTAGCCGAATGACGTGAACAGATTCACCGCCAGCACGAAGCTGCGGTCGCCAAACGGCAGTGCCCGCATGTCGCCGCGCACCAGGGCTGCGTGCGTCCGCTCGCGCGCCCGCCGCAACATCGCGCGCGACAGGTCGAACCCCACCACCTGGGCGCCCAGGCGCTCCAGCTCTGCCGCGTGGCGTCCCGGCCCGCACGCCAAATCCAGGATCCTGGCTCCTGACTCCCACGCCACGACCCCACGGATCAAGGCTACGGCGCGCCGCGCATCTTCCTCGTCGCGGTGCGGGTAGAGGGCATGATACTCCTCGCCGAACCACTGCTCGAACCATTCGGTCATTCGACGAAGACGTCCGCTGTGAACGTGAAGACTTGCGTCGTGCCCGCCGGTTCCCGCCAGCTTCCCGGGGCGAGCCCCGCCTTGTGGCAGACGGCGTCGAGAAACGCCTCGGGACCGAACCCGTTCTCCGTGGCGACCTGCGGCAGCAGCACGGCCTGCGCGAGCCCGTTCCGCACCAGGACTCCGTCGCGCCCGATGACGAGCCGAGGCAGCTCGGCCAGCGCCACGCGGACCGGCTCGCTCAGGACCGAGATTTCAATCCGGAGCTCGACCAGCTCCTCGCGAGTCACCGGGGCGAAGCGCGGGTCGTGCTGCGCCGCCGAAACGGCCACCTGCCGGATCACCTCGCCGAGCGGCCGGTCACTCTGCAAATGACCGATGCAGCCGCGCAGGTCGCCACCGCGCTCGTGCAGGGACACGAACGCGCCGCGCCGCTGCCTGGCGGAGGGGATGTCCGGAATGCGCGGCTCAGGGCCTCTCGCGAGCGTCGCTTCGATCGCGCAGCGCGCCAACGCCAGCAGCGCGCGCCGATCGGCCGTCGTGAGGGAGTGCTCAGGACCCGCGATGGTATTTCTCTCCGCGGCGGATCGTGTAGGCGCGATAGAGCTGCTCGTAGACGACGACGCGTGCCAGCTCGTGCGGCAGGGTCAGAGGCCCGAGGCTCCAGCGCCGCTCCGCGCTGTGCACCACGTCCGCGGGCAGGCCGTCGGCGCCGCCGATCGCAAGCGTCACGTCGCGGCCTTCCAGCTCCCAGCGCCCCGTCAGCTCGGCGAGCTGCTCGGAGGACCAGGGCTCGCCGTCCTGCGCCAATGCAATGAGACGCGAATCCTTGAGGGCTCCCTCCGGGACTCGCGTCTCGCTCACTTCCCGTTCCTCGACTTTGGCGTAGTGGCGAAGCCGGCTCAGGTAATCGTCACACGCCGCGCGCAGCGCCGCGCTTTTCATTCGGCTGCCGCCCAGCGCGACCACGCGATAGCGCATCAGGCATACATGCCGCGCAGCCGGTGCATGCCGGCCACGCGATCCACCGCCACGATATAGGATGCGGTGCGGTTGGCGACTTTGTGTTTCGCCGCCATGGCCATCACCTCGTGGAACGAGCGGACCAGGATCGCCTCGAGCCGGCGGTTCACGGTCTCTTCGTCCCAGAAGTAGCCGCCGCGATCCTGGACCCACTCGAAATAGCTCACCGTCACCCCACCGGCATTGGCGAGGATGTCGGGGATCACGAACACGCCCTTGTCCTCGAGAATCTTGTCGGCCGCGGCGCTGGTGGGACCGTTCGCGCCTTCGCAGATGATCTTTGCCTTGATGTGGGGGGCGTTCTTGCGGGTGATGACATTCTCGGTGGCGGCGGGGACCAGCACGTCGCAGTCCACCGTCAGCACCTGTTCGTGCGTGATCGTCTCCGCCTTGGCATAGCCGGCGAGTTGGCGGTGCTCCTTCACCCACTTGATGAGGTCCTGTACGTCCAGGCCCTTGGGATTGTGGAGTGCGGTGGACTTGTCCGAAACCGCGACGATGATGGCCCCTTCCTTCGCCATCAGATCGGCGGCTACGGAGCCCACGTTGCCGAAGCCCTGCACCGCGACACGAGTCCCCTTGAGGTTCATGCCGAGCTTCGCCAGCGCTTCACGGGTGACGATCATGCAGCCACGCCCCGTCGCCTCGCGCCGGCCCAGCGATCCACCCATCTCGACGGGCTTCCCGGTCACGACCGCGGTCACCGTGTGGCGCTTGTGCATGGAGTAGGTGTCCATGATCCACGCCATGACGCGTTCGTTGGTGTTGACGTCGGGCGCGGGGACGTCCGAGTCCGGTCCCAGGATCTCGATGATGCTGGACGTGTACCGTCGCGTCACTTTTTCGAGCTCGACCATGGACATCGTCGTCGGATCGCACACGACGCCGCCCTTGGAACCCCCGAATGGGATGTTCACCAGGGCGCACTTCCACGTCATCCACGCCGCCAACGCCTTCACTTCCTCGAGTGTGACGTTGAGGTCGAAGCGGATGCCGCCCTTGGCCGGGCCACGGGAGGTGTTATACAACACGCGGTAGCCGGTGTAGACCTCGACCTCGCCCGAGTCGCGCAGGATGGGCACGGAGACGATGATCTGTTTTTCGGGATTGCGCAGGACTTTGTAGAGGCCGCGATCGAGGTTCAGCAGTTTTGCGGCATGGTCGAAACGTTCCATCATCGCCTCGAACGGATTCTCCTCGGCGAGGAACGTCTGTTTGTCGGGACGGATAATCGCAGGTTCGCTCATACGACCCTCTTCAGGACCCCTTCCAGGACGCCCTCGACGGCGTCGCCATTCAATTCCCAGCGCAGTGCCAGCTCCGCGACGAGCGGCTCGGGCGCGTCGGCGGGCCAGCGACCACGCAGCTTCACCGCGTCCTTCTCGGTGACTACAACATAATCGGCGCCTTTTGCGGCCTGCGCGAGCCGGGCGAGATCGCCCGGCGGGTAGTCGTGATGATCTTGATACGCCATGAGTTGCACGCTCGCGCCGGCAGCCCGCACCTGGGCGGCGAAGCTGGCCGGATCGGCGATACCCGCGGCCACCACGACGCGCTGCTTCGCGAGCACGCCCAACTCCATCCTGCGGCCCGACCGGAGCCCCACGAGGCCGTCGAGTACGAAATGAACGCTTCCCACGATCGCCGCCGGCCAGCGTTCGCGAATGCGGCCCACCAGCCGGCGTGACTCGGCGATCGCCGCCCGCCGCCGCGTCACCACGATGACGTCGGCACGGCCGAGCGCGCCCCAGTCTTCGCGCCAGGGACCGGCGGGCAGCGGCCAGGCCACATGCCGCGGCGGCGCACTCTCGGTGCTCACGATGGCTACGTTCACGTCGCGCCCGACGTCGAGCCGCTGGTACGCGTCGTCGAGGACCAGCACGCGCGCTCCCTGCGCCCGGGCCTGCTCGGCTCCCTTCACACGATCCGGATTCGGGACGACGACCGCCTCGGGCACGAGGCGCTGATGTACCGCCTGCTCATCACCGCGATAGCCCCGCAGCAGGATCCCCGGCTTCACCCCATGGTGCGCGAAGTAGGCCGCGGTCCACGCCGCGAACGGGGTCTTCCCCGCCCCGCCGACTGCGAGGTTGCCGATCGCAATCGCCGGTAAGGGCAGCGGCCGCTGCCGCAGCCATCCGCTCGCGTACGCGCGCGCGCGCGTGCTCATGACCGTGCGATAGGCCATCGCGAAGGGGAGCAGGACGCCGCGCGCCACGCGAGCCGGCGACGCGGTGCTCCACCAGATCCAGTGCGCGAATCGATGCAGGCTCACGCGGTCTCCGGGGTACCCATGACCGCGTGCAGCGAGCGCTGCACCGCCGCGATGCCGGCACGCAACCCGTCCTTGCCGGCGCCGATGCGGATCGGCGCACTGTATGCCACGTCGATCGCGGCGAATGGCTTCGGAATGCACATGCGATCCCACGAGCGGAGATACCACGCCGAGCGGACCCGCCCGCCAACCGCCACGATCGGGACCCCGGCGTGCTGCGCGGCCGCGATCGCACCGGGCTGTACGCGCTCTGCGGGGCCGCGCGGACCGTCCGGCGTGATCGCGACGACGCCGCCCGCCTGCAGCGTTCGCACGATTCCCAGCAGCCCGACCTCGCCGCCGCGCTGGGTCGAGCCCCGCACCGAGCGGAAGCCCCATTGTCGCGCGAGATCGGCGAGGTATCCGCCGTCACGATGCCGGCTGATCAGCAGCATCACACCTTCGTTCTGGTGCAGGGCGAGCAGTGGCAGGAGGCGCGAATGCCAGGCCACGAACACGAACGGGCGTTTCGCGTCCCACATCGGCCGCCAGTGCTCGATGCCGCTCTCCCGGAACCGCCATGTCGCAGCCAGCGCCCGCATCAGCGGCGGTCCGATCGCGGCCGCGACCGGCTCCGCCCAGCCCAGCTTCACGCGAGCAGGCCGGCCGCGAGCTCGGCCACGCGGTCCGCCGCTCCCGGTGCGCCGAGGCGTTCGCGCACGAGCTGGAGGCCCTCGCGCTGGCGCCGCGTAATCGGGTTGTCCGCATCGAGCAGCGGCAAGACCCCGCTCGCGAGCGATTCGCCCGTGGCACGACGCTGCAGGAATTCCGGCGCCACCTCGTACCCGGCGACCAGATTCACCAGACCGACCCACGGCACCAGGACCAGCCGCTGCGCGATGAACGAGGAGATCGCATGGACCCGGTAGGTTATCACCATCGGCAAATCGGCGATTGCCGCTTCGAGCGTCGTCGTGCCGGACTTGCAGATCCCGGCGTCGGCCGCGGCGAACACCGCGACCGGATCCCCCTGCAGCAGGCGGAGCGAGCCCGGCTCCGGGTACTCGGCCTCTTTCGTTGCCGCGACAATCACCTGCACATCGGGTCGTGCGGCCGTGACACGGGCGGCTGCCTCGCGAAACATCGCCCAGTGTCGCTTCACTTCCTGCGCCCGGCTCCCGGGGAACAGGCCGAGCACCGGACGGTTCGTCTCGATGCCCAGCAGCCGGCGCGCGGCAGCGCGCGACGGCGGTGCGGGTCGATCCTTCAGCGGGTGGCCGACGAAGGTCGCGGCGACGCCGCGTTCACGGAAAAACGCCTCCTCGAACGGCAGGATGACCGCCAGTCGTTTCACCGGCGCCAGCTTGCGGACCCGATTCTGCCCCCAGGCCCACATCTGTGGCGCGATGTAGTACAGCACCGGAATACCGGCGGCACGGGCGGCAGCGGCGGCACGGAGGTGATACCCAGGATAGTCCACCAGAATCACGAGGTCGTAGCGTTTTTCCTTGAACGCCTTCTTCACGCGGCCGAGGAGCCGGTAATGCGCCGGAATCTTGGCGAGCGCTTCGACGAAACCGACGACCGAGAAGTCCTCCATCCGGTCCAGGACGCGCACCCCCGCGCCCTCGAGCAACGGCCCGCCCAGGGCTTCCAGCTCGACGCCCGGAAGCCGGCGGCGCAGGGCGGTGGCCACGGCAGCGGCGTGCGCATCCGCCGACGGTTCGCCCGCCGAGATGTAGATCCGGGGACTCGATGTCACGGCCGCGCGGATGCGAGCGGCGAGGTCTCGATGGCGTCGGCGACGCGGTAGGCGAGGGTCAGGGCCTGCAGGCCCGCAGCGCCCGTGACGACGACGTCGCCATCGCCGCGCACCGCCCGCAGGAAGCTCTCCAGCTCGAGTTTCAGCGGCTCGGCTTCGGGCGCGTCCAGCTTCACGTGTTCCACGATTTCCTCGATTTGCGTCGCGCCGAGGCCCTGCCAGCCCGCCTTGAGGCGGTAGAAATGCCCGTTGCCCTGCGCGAGATCGAGTGAGAAATAGCCCGTGGGTTGGAAGATCCGCAGCTTGCGCGTGCGCTCGCGCGACACGCGGCTCGCCGTGATGATCGCGACGGCGCCATTCGCGAACTCCACGCGCGCGTTGGCGATGTCGACGTGCGGGGTGAGGATCGGGACGCCCGTCGCGCGCACCTCGCCCACTTCCGAGCGCACCAGCTCGAGCACCAGGTCGAGATCATGAATCATGAGATCGAGAATCACCGCGACGTCGGTGCCCCGGGGCTGGAACGGGGCCAGCCGCTCGGTCTGCAGGAACCGCGGCTCCTCGAGGTAGGGCGCGGCCGCGCGCACCGCGCGGTTAAAGCGCTCCACGTGACCGACCTGCAGACACAGGCCGTGCTCGCGGGCGGCGTGCACCAGCTGCTCCGCGCCCGGGAGCGTGTCCGCGAGCGGCTTTTCGATCAGCGCGTGAACGCCGCGCTCCAGCACGGCGAGCCCGACTTCGACGTGCGCGGAGGTCGGGACGACGACCGTAATCGCCTCGACGCGCTCGAGCAGCGCGTCGAGCGACGCAAAGGCGGTGGTCTCGAGCTCCTTGGCCACCTGCGGCGCGCGCGTGGGATTGTGATCATAGAACCCGACCAGGTCGGCACCTTCGATTTTCTTGAGCAGCCGGATGTGATGATAACCGAGCGCGCCCGCTCCCACGACGCCGACCCGCACCGCCCGGGGGAGAGGCTGCGCTTTCACACCATCACTCCGCGCTGCGACGCTTCGATGAACTGGAGGAACTGCTCGACCTCCGGCACCTGCGGCAGCTCGACGCGCGCCCGCGCGACGCCCTGGCTCATGGTGAGGTCGGAATTGAACACCAGACGGTAGGCGCGCTTCAGCGCCAGTTTGACCTCGGGCGAGAAGCCGGCGCGCTGCAGCCCCACCGAGTTCAGGCCGTAGAGGTGAACCGGGTTTCCGGCTGCCTTGGTGTAGGGCGGTACGTCCTGGTTCACGCGCGAGGCGCCCCCGACGAATGCGTACGTTCCGATCCGCACGAACTGATGGATCGGGACGAGGCCGCTGATGATCGCGCGGTCGTCTACCGTGACGTGTCCCGCCATCTGCACCCCGTTGGCCATGATCACGTCATTGCCTACCACGCAGTCGTGCGCAATATGCACATAGGTCATGATGAAGCAGCGCTGGCCAACGGTCGTCTTGCCCGTGGCCGTGCTGCCGCGGTTGATCGTGCAGTACTCGCGGATGATCGTGCCGCTGCCGATTTCGACCCACGTCTCCTCGCCCTTGTATTTCAGATCCTGCGGATCGTTGCCGATGACGGTGCCGTACCCGAGCTTCACGCCCTCGCCGACGCGCGTGTTGCGCTCGATCACGGTGTGGCCGGCGATCGTACACCGGTCGGCCACGGTCACTTTCGGTCCGATCACGCAGTACGGCCCGACGGACACGTCCTCGCCGAGCTCGGCGGTCGGATCGATGAGCGCGGTCCGGTGGATCACTTATCGACTACCATCGCCATCATCTCGGCCTCGGCCACGATCTGACCGTCCACGAATCCGGCGCCTTTCATCTTGCAGGTCTTGCCCCGGAACTGCACCATGTCCAGCTCGAACCGGATCTGGTCGCCGGGGACCACGGGGCGGCGGAACTTCACGTTGTCGAGCGACATGAAGTAGACGACCTTGTTGTCCGAGTCCTGACCCTCGAAATGACTCATGAGCAGCATTCCGCCGACCTGCGCCATCGCTTCGATGATTAGCACACCGGGCATGATGGGGTGACCTGGGAAATGCCCCTGGAAGAACGGCTCGTTGATCGTGACGTTCTTGATTCCGACGATCCGCTTCTGGCCCTCGACCTCGATGATCCGATCCACGAGCAGAAACGGATATCGGTGCGGCAGGTAGTCCATGATCTTGCTGATGTCCATCGCCGGCATACCGGTGCGCCTCCCTGCGCGTGCGAGCGCCCGGGCCAGCGCGATGTTGCCGCCGTGACTCGGCCGCGTCGCCACCACATGAGCCTGAATCCGGGCGCCGGTCAGCGCCAGGTCACCAACGATGTCCGCGGCCTTGTGCCGCACGAACTCGTCCGGCCACCGCAGCTTGCCGCCGTGCACCACACCCTGCTCGTCCAGCACGATCGCGTTCGCCGCGGACGCCCCCTTGATGAGGCCGCGCGCCTGTAGATCCGCCACCTCGTGGGTAAAGCCGAAGGTGCGGGCCGGCGCGAGCTCCGTGGCGAAGCGTTCGGGCGTCACCTCGTAGCTCCCGGCCTGCCGCCCGATCAGCGGATGCGCCCACTCGATCGCGACGGTGAGCCGGAACGACTTGTCCGGCGCCACCACATAGGCGGCGTCCTTGTCGGTGACGGTGAACGGCGCCTGCACCGAGAGCACGACGGCCTCGCCGCCCACCGTGGTCGGCTGCGCGCGGCTCAACGCGTCGAAGTACGGCTGCACGCTGCCGTCCAGGATGGGGGGTTCGGGCCCCGTGAGCTCGACGGTCAGGTCGTCGATCCCGTGCGCCGCCACGGCGGCGAGGAGATGCTCGACGGTATGGATCGTCGCGTCGCCATGCCCGATCGCCGTGCGCCGCTCCACCGCTTCGACTTCGGTGAGCCGCGCCGGAATCTCCGGCTTGCCCGCGAGATCGGTCCGCCGGAACACGATGCCTTGCCCGGCCGGCGCCGGGAGGAACGTCGCCTCCGTCGCCGCGCCGGTGTGCAGTCCGGTACCGCTCAGCGCGGCCGGACGCGCCACGGACCGCCTACTGCTCGGTGTTGGCAGAGGGCGTCTCGGGCTGGGGTTCCACGAGCTTCTCGAGCTTGTCGACGATTTTCGCGAGCCGGTACAGCGCGGCCTGCCCGCGCAGGTACTCGCGATGCGGGCGGGCTAATGTTCCGAACATCGTCGCCCCGGCGGGAATGTCGGCGATGGTGCCCGACTGCGCGAGCATCCGCGCCCCGCGCCCGATGGTGAGGTGGTCGACGATGCCAACCTGTCCGGCGATGATCACATCGTCCTCCACCACGCAGCTCCCCGAGATGCCCACTTGCGCCATGATGAGACAGCGCGCGCCGATCCGGACGTTGTGGGCGATATGGACGAGGTTGTCGATCTTCGTCCCCGAGCCGATCACCGTGTCGTCGACGCTGCCGCGGTCGATGCACGTGTTCGCCCCGATTTCGATGTCGTCCCCGATGAGGCAGCGGCCCACATGTGGAATCTTGCGATGCGGTTCGCCGTTCTTGCCGGGGAGGTACCCGAATCCATCACTGCCCAGCGTCGCGCCGGCGTGGACGATCACGCGCCTGCCCAGCGCGGTCCCCGCATACAGCGTGACGCCCGGATACAGCTGGGTGTCGTCGCCCACCGCGACCCCGTCGCCCAGCACGCACCCCGCCCCGATCCTGACGTTGCGCCCCAGCTGCACGCTCTGCCCGAGCACGGCATGCGGACCGATCTCGACCGGCTCCTGCCAGGTGACGCCGCGGCCGACGACCGCCGTCGGATGCACGCCCGCTTCCCAGACGGCCTGCGGATACAGCACCGGCAGCACCACGAGCAGCGCCGCGTACGGCTCGGCAACGATGATGCGGGTCTCGGGGCCGCCGGTCGCAGACTCGAGCTCCGGCGCGACGAGCACGACCGACGCGCTGGTGCGCTCAAAGTAGGGGACGTAGCGGGGCGAGGCAAGAAAAGAGAGATCGCCGGGACCCGCGCGCTCGAGCGGCGCGATCCCGGCGACGTTCGTCGTACCAGGTCCCACCAGCCGCCCGCCGGTGAGCGCCGCGATTTCGCTCGCAGGCAGCGGCCGCGTACCCGCCGAATTCAACTGGGGGCTCGGGGTTCGGGCCTAGGGGCTCGGGAGCGCCGGCCCGCTATTGCGCTTGCGTGAGCCGCTGCAGCACCCGGGCCGTGATGTTGAGCGACGGATCCGCCGCTGCGATGAGTCCGCCCGCGGCATCCGCGTCGAGGATCATCGCGTAGTTCAGCTCGGCGCGGAGTCCTTGAATGACCGACTGCACGCGGGCCTGGATCGGCTGGAGCAGCTCCTGCTCGCGCTGGCGCGCGCGGTCCTGGAGCTCGGTGGTGCGCTGCTCCATCCGCTGCTGCATCGCCTGCAGCTCCCGCTGCTTCGTCTGGCGCGCAGCGGGCGAGAGGGCGATCGACTGCTGATCGAACGCCTGCACCGCCGAGTCGAGCTGCTGCTGGAGCTTCTGCACTTCCGTGCGGAAGCCCTCCACCTCTTTCAGGTAGGTCGACTCGGCGACTGCGTACCCGGGGGTGCGTTGCAGGATCTCGCGCGAATTGATGAACGCGATCTTGATTGGCGCCGAGGACTGAGCCCCCCCCCCTCCCCCTTGGCCGAACGAGAGCGAGGGCGCCGTGGCGAGCACGGCGACGGCGGCGAGCGAAGCGAGCACGAGACGCATAACGCGGGAACTCCCCGAGAGAACTGTTGGTGTGGCTTAGAAGAAATTGCCGAGCTTGAAATGCAACTTCCAAGCTGGTGCGGGCCGGCCAAAAATGTCAACGCGGTCGAAGCCGTAGGCATAATCGATCCCCAGGGGCCCGAGCGGCGAGATCACGGCCGCGCCGACGCCGGCGCCGCGGAACAGGCGGGTCGGGTTCCACTGGGCCGGGCGGGACCAGACGTTCCCGGCATCATAGAAGGCCGACAGATACAGCATCTGCGACACGCGCATTCCCAGCTCGCCGGTCATCACGAAGAATGCCTTGCCGAACGCATTCGGGCTCGCCCCGCTGGCGGACGCGGTGGGATCGTAGCCGAACGGCGTGATCGACGCTTCGTCATAGCCGCGCAGGGGGATGAAGAACTGCGTGCCACCGAGGGTGAACAGCTGCTCGAAGAACGGCGAGCTGCCGAACACGAATCCCGACCGCGTCGAGAAGCCGAGCACGAATTTGACGGGCGAGGCGATGTTGCCCATGACGCCGATCGGGGCGTAGAAGTGCCCTTCCGCGTCGATGCGCTGGAAGTTGCCCGCGCCGCCCAGCGGGCCGCCGCTCTGCGACGCCCCGAACTGGACCATCGTGCCGGCGGTCGGGAACGGCAGATCGATGCGGGTGTCGCGCAGCAGCGACAAACCGAGCGTCGAGCGTACGCAGTTGTTGCAGCGGTACGCGGCCGAGAACGCGAGGTTGGTCGCCGACCCGATGAAGCTCTGCTGGTCGATGCCGTACGACACGAACAGGCGGGTGTAATTGTCGCCGAACACCGGGAAGCCGAACTGCAGGCTGCCGCCGCGGCGCCGCAGCCGCCCGACGTCGGCGATGACGTAGCGCACGCGCGTGTTGTGCAGGCTGAGGGTCCCGGAGATCCGCGACTCGCGAATGGCCGGATCGCTGTACGAAACGTCGAAGTCGTTGATGTTGCGGCCGAACTGCCACTGGAAC
>JBLNGI010000228.1:0-10494 GCA_050264615.1 Gemmatimonadota bacterium | reverse complement strand
CGCGCCAGCTTGCCTGTAGATTGTTGTCATGCTTGTCGATGTGCACGCCCACTTCCTGCACGCCCGCACCCCGCGCGCTGACTGGCGCGAGCGCAACGTGAGCCGTCTCACGGCAGGGGCGAAGATCGGCATCTCGGTCCACGTGGCGTCAGTCCTGGGCAGCTGGGGGCTCACCTCGCCGATCTATTTCCCCTCGCCCCGTGATGTCACAGCCGGAAACGACGCGCTCCTTGCGCTGCAGCGCGAGCATCCCGACTCGATCCGCGGCTACGTGTGCGTCAATCCGAACTATACGGCACATGCCCGGGCGGAAATCGTGCGCTGCCTCGACGCCGGCATGATCGGCATCAAGCTCGCGGCGAGCCGCCGCGCGGATGATCCGTTGCTCGACCCGATCGCCGCGCTCGCGCTGGAGCGGCGCGTCCCGGTCTTGCAGCACATCTGGCAGCACCGGCGCCGGGACTGGCCGGGGCAGGAGGCGTCGGACGCCACGGAGCTGTGCACGCTCGCTCGGCGCCATCCCGAGGTCGCGTTCATTCTCGCGCACATCGGCGGCGGTGGGGATTGGCTGCATTCGCTGCACGCGGTGCGCGAGGTGCCGAACGTCTACGTCGATCTCTCCGGCAGCGGCGTGGACGGCGGCATGCTCGAGGCGTGTCTCGAGAGCGTCGGCGTGGGGCGACTGCTGTGGGGCACCGATCTGACGATGGACACCGGGTGGGCCAAGCTGCGCTATCTCGAATCGCTCCTGCCCGGGGAAGAGCTCGCGCTCGTCAGCTGGAAGAACGCGGCCCGCATCTTTCCGCCCGGCGCGTTCCCCACGGACTGATGCGCATCGACTGCAACGCCTTCCTGGGCGCCTATCCCTGGCGCAAGGTGCCCGGTACGTCGCCGGACACGCTGCGCAAGGCGCTCGACCGCACCAGGATCGACGTCGCCTGGATCACGCATTTGCCGAGTCTGTTCTGGCGCGATCCCACCGAAGGCAACGCGTGGCTGTACGAGACCGCCCGCAAGGAAAAGCGCTTCAAGCCGGTGCCCACGGTGCATCCCGGTCTATCCAACTGGGAGCAGGTGCTGTCCGGCGCGGCGAATGCCGGAGCGCCCGCGGTGCGCTGCGATCCACTGTATTTCGGCCTCGACCCGGCGGGCGGCGAGATGCGCGCGCTCGGGGCCGCGTGCGGCGCGGCGCGCCTCCCGCTGATGCTGGCGGTGCGGCTCGAAGACGGGCGGCAGCGCCATCCCAACGATCGCGCCGGCGAGCTGCCGGCGGCGGCGGTCCGTGCCCTGATTCGCAGCGATGGGGATGTCAGGCTGATCGTGACGCACGCAGACCGCGGGTTCATCGAGGAGGTGCACTTCGGCTCGACGCCCGATGAGGCGCGCCGCATGTGGTGGGACATCTGCTGGATCTGGGGACCGCCCGAGGATCATCTTGCGACGTTATTCGGCACGGTCGGTGTCGAGCGTTTCGTGTTCGGCACCGGCCAGCCGCTGCGGTTACCGGAGAACAGCATCGCCAAACTCGATCTGCTGGACTTGCCTCCCGAACGACGTGCTGCGATCGAGTCGCGCAACGTTCAGGAGCTGGTGAACTGACCGCCCGACCGCCTGACCGTCTGACCCTCCGTCTCGAGTGGGGACTGATCCCGGCCGTCCCCGTCCCCTTCCGCGGCGCCAAGATCGACGAGCAGGCTCAGTACGACTACGCGCATTGGATGGCTACCCAACGCGTCGCCGGGGTCGCGGTCTGGGCGCACACGGGTCGCGGCCCGCATCTCTCACCAGCGCAGCGGCGCTTGGTCCTCAAGACGTGGCGTGAGGCGCTGCCGCACAAGGTCATCGTCGCGGGCGCGAATAGCACCGACATGGCCCGGGAAGCGAAAAAGGGCGGGGCTGACGCCCTGCTCGCGTTTCCGCGTCGCGACAACGCTGTCGCGTACCATGAGGAACTGGGCCGAGAGCTTCCGGTCATCGCGTTCTTTCTCTACGGCTCGGCGGGCGGCGTAGACTATGACAACCAGACGCTGCATGCGATTCTCTCCTTGCCGGCCGTGGTCGGCATCAAGGTCGCGACGCTGGATTCGGTGATGACGTTTCAGCGGATCGCCGCTGTCGTGCGCGATCATCCGGACAAGCTGCTCATCACGGGCGAAGACCGCTTCCTCGGCTACTCGTTGATGATGGGTGCGCGCGCGGCGTTGATTGGCATGGCATCCGCACTCACTGATGTGCACGCCGCACTGCTCGGCACCTACGCCGCTCGTGATGCGCATGATTTCATGCCTGTTGCGGCGAAACTGGACGCCTTCGGAGCGGCGACGTTCACGCAACCCATGGAAGGCTACATTCGCCGGATGCTGTGGGCGCTCGCCGCAGATGGCGTGTTGCCGGAAGAGTCCTGCGACGACCCGTGGGGGCCGGCGTTGCCGGAGGCGGAGCGAGAAACGGTGCGCCGCGCCGTGCGTGAGGCTCGCAGATGAAGCGCCGATCTTTTCTCAAAACCAGCGCGGCAGTCGCGCTCGGAGGCTTTGTGCCGAAGCCCAAGCAACCGCACATCGTCGTGGTCGGCGCCGGCGCGTTCGGCGGCTGGACGGCGCTGTTCCTCAGACGGCAGGGCGCCCGGGTCACGTTGCTCGACGCCTGGGGCCCGGGCAACAGTCGCGCCAGCTCGGGTGGCGAGACGCGCGTCATTCGCGCGACCTACGGGCCGCGCGAGGTCTACACGCGGATGGCGGCGCGCGCGCTCGTCCTCTGGAAAGAGCACGAGAAACGCTGGCGCCGGCAACTCTATCACGGTATCGGGGTCCTGTGGTTGGTCGAGAGTGACGAGCAGTACGAAAAAGCGGCGCTACCGATTTTGCGCGATGCGAAAATTCCGATCGAAGAGCTGACCGGCCCCGAAGTCTCGCGGCGCTATCCTCAGATCAACTGCGACCGGGTGCGCTGGGCGATCGTCGAGAAGGATGGCGGCTACCTGACGGCGCGCCGCGCGTGCGCGGCGGTGCTGGAAGGATTTCTCGCCGAGGGCGGAGAGTACCGGCAGCTCGCCGTCCAGCCGCCGCTGCCGAGCGGCGGACAGCTCTCGACGGTGACGCTCTCCGACGGCAGTCGGCTGACGGCCGATCGCTTTGTATTCGCGTGCGGTCCCTGGTTGGGATCGCTCTTTCCTGATGTCATCGGGGACCGCGTGCGGGCGACGCGCCAGGAGGTTTTTTTCTTCGGCACCCCGCCCGGGGATCAGCGCTTTACAGAGAGCGCCATGCCGGTCTGGGCCGATCACGGCACCAGCTTCATGTACGGCATTCCCGGCAACGAGTGGCGCGGCTTCAAGGTGGCCGATGATACACGTGGACCCGTCATCGATCCGACCACCGAGTCCCGAGTCCCTAGCCCCGAGGCCCTAACGACCGCGCGCGACTATCTCGCCTATCGCTTCCCGGGATTGCAGGGCGCCCCGCTGCTCGAGGCGCGGGTGTGCCAGTATGAGGAATCCCCCGACGAGCATTTCATCATCGATCGCCATCCGGCGGCCGCCAATGCCTGGATCCTCGGCGGCGGCTCGGGGCACGGCTTCAAGCACGGACCGGCGGTCGGAGAGCTGGTCGCGCGGCTGGTCCTCGCGGGCGCGGCGCCAGATGAGCAATTCAAGCTTTCACGCTTCGCTCGCTGACGACTTCGAACGGTTCAAGCGGGCGCTGCCGCGCGATTTCCCCGCGCACGTGCGCGACGTCTATCGCATCAATCTTTCGGCCCGCTACCTCGACGAGCCGCTCCCGCACCCGATCGGCAAGGGATCGGGCCAGTTGTCGCTCAACCTGGGCCAGCTCGAGACCGACGCCGCAGCCGGGCTCGCGTTCGCCGTGCTGAAAACGGTGATCGCGCAGGACTCGGCCGGAACGCAGTCGATGGCCGC
Organism: Gemmatimonadota bacterium; assembly: GCA_050264615.1. Classification (GTDB taxonomy): domain Bacteria; phylum Gemmatimonadota; class Gemmatimonadetes; order Gemmatimonadales; family GWC2-71-9; genus 20CM-2-65-7. The sequence continues at coordinate 6,578 of JBLNGI010000228.1, read as the reverse complement.
CTGGGCGATTCACGAGACGAAAATGAAAGTCGAGAGGCTCGGGGAGGGGTGGACGGTGACGTGGAAGGGCAGGGGCTGGGACCGATCGTTCGAGGACTATCTCGCGCTGGTGCGCGCAAGTTGGGACCTCACGGCGAGTGGCGCGCTCCTCGCGGTGCCGTCCGTGAAGTATCATCTCCCACGCCTGGGGGAGCCGTTTCGCGACGAGGAATACGCGTTCACGACGCGCGCACTCGCGAATGCCTGGGGCCGGTCGCCGCTGCTCCTGGAGAAGGACTTCTCGCCCACGCTCGCCGGGGACCGCCTGGCAGATGAGAAAGCCCAGATCCTGCGCTGGCTGCGCGAGGTCCCGCAGCGGATCCGCGCGCACGCGAACGTGCGTCTCGCGATGAAATTGATGAATGCGCGCTTCGACGACGACTTTCAGGCGGAGATGATGAACGCAGCGAGTGGTGCAGATGCGCTCGTCGTGTTCAATCGACTATTCGATGTCGAGCGTGGAGTGGCGTACGGGGGAAGCGAGTTGAGCACTCGAAACCTGCGAGTTCTAGACCGGCCGTCCGGCCGTCAGGCCGTCCGGCCGCCGCTCTCGGGCACCGGCAACATCCACTCCGGCCGCCTGATCGTCGAGTACGCACTCCGTGGCTGCTCTTCAGTCCAGCTCCACACGTTTTTTCAGCTGCCACTGGAGGAGTATCCGGCGACCGAGGGTTCGCGAACGCAGCGGGCGCTGCACGCCCTGATCTTTGATCCGCGGGACGGTTTGATCGCGGTCATGCTCGAGCGCGAGCGCGCCAACACGCTTCACCGCCGCAACGGCGAGCTGCACTTTCTCGATCTATGCGCCCCTCGCGCCAACTGAGCGGTTTGCTGTTCCTGGCTCTCGCCGCGGTCCTGGCGTGGGGTGGAACAGTCGATCCCGCAAAGAGCACGATTCGGTGGGTCGTCGTCGCGGCGCTCGCCGGCTGGGGGATCTCGACCCTGCGTCAGGAGCGCACCCGGATCGAGCAGGTGTACGGGCAAGTCCTCGCGCTGGGACTGGCCATCAGCGCAGTCGGCTGGCTGATCCCCACGAGCCAGAGCCGAGGGCTGATCGTGATCGGCGGGCTCCTGGTGCTCGCGTCCAGCGGTCTGCTCCTGTGGTCCTGGATCCAGCGGCGCACCGCATCGGGCGATGACGCGAATCGTACGGGCTGAGCTGTACGAGCTGACGCTCCCGCTGCTCGAGCCGTTCGTCATCTCCGGCGGGGCCCTGAGCGAGCGCCGCTCGTTGATCGTGGTGCTGCACGACGACGCGGGGCACGTGGGCTACGGTGAGTGCCCGCCGTTCGAGCTGCCGTTCTACTCCGAAGAAACCCTCGCCGGCGCGCGCGACCTGCTTCAGCGCGTGCTGCTGCCGCGCGTCAGCGCGATGGAATTCCCCGACCCTGTTCCCGAAGCGATCGCCGCTGTGTTGCGCGAAGGCGTGCGAGGCAACTGGTTTGCGCGGGCGGGCATCGAGACCGCCGCGTGGGATCTCGAAGCGCATGGGCGCGCCACCGGACTCGCGGGCCTGCTTGGCGACCGGCTCGGCGTCAAGCCGGCGCCGGCCGTCGACTGCGGCGTGGCACTCGGCATCCCTCCCAATCGCAGCGCGGCCGTGTTGACGCGTTGGGTCGCGGAGGCGGTCGAGCGCGGCTACCGCCGCGTGAAGATCAAAGTGGCCCCTGGCTGGGACGCCGCGGCCGTCCGAGCAGCGCGGGCAGGCATGGCGGCTGGCACGGATCTGCCGCTGACCGTCGATGCCAATGGGGCCTACGAATGGCCGCGCGACGAAACGGCGCTGCGCGCGCTCGACGACGCCGGGCTGCTGTACATCGAGCAGCCGCTCCATCCCGACGAGCTGGTCGGCCACGCGCGACTCGGTGAAACGTTGCGGACGCCGGTGTGCCTCGATGAGACCTTGCGCGATCTGCGGGCCGCCCGGCAGATCGTGGCGCTGAACGGGCCGAACGTCTGGAACATCAAGGTGCACCGGGTAGGCGGCCTCACCGAAGTGTGCGCGATCTATCAGCTGGCCGCCGAATACGGGGCGAAATTGTGGGCCGGAACCATGCCCGAATCGGGGATCGGCTCGCAGGCGGCGCTCGCCGCGGCCGCGCTGCCGCTCTTCGTCTACCCTTCCGACCTGGAGCCGTCGAGCCGCTGGTTCGGGCGCAACGGCGACGTAATCAAGCTCGTGATGGGCAAGGACGGGCGTATGGCAGTCCCGCAGCAATCCTGCGGGCGGCTGCTCGATCGCACCCGGTTTCGGCTCTTGACCACGCCTGTACTTTTTGGGGCGCCATGAACAAACCAAACACGGATTACTGGGCCGGCCATCTCTACTTGAGTCCGCGCCAGCGCCCGAAACCCGACCAACCGGTTCGTGATTTGCCTCCGCGCGCGGGACAGCGATTCAAGCAGGCGCGCGAACAGCTGCGCAGTCTGCGCCACGTGACCGAGCAGGTGGTCTACCTGGGCACCACCTGGAAATGGGTGTGGATGTACGAAGTCGGCGGCCGCAAGCTCGGATATCTGCATCCGATGCAGTCCGGTATCAGCGGGACATTCGTCCTCTCGGGGCTCGAAGAGCAGGAGATCGGGGCCACCAATGGGTTGCCGCGCGTCATCAAGCAAGCCGTGCGTGATGGAACGCTGTTCGACGGCGTGCGCCATTGCTGGATGGAGTTCGATGATCTGGACGCGGTGCACGCGTTTGTCGACGTCGTCCGACTGAAATACCAACTACTGGCGCGTCCCGAGTAGCCGTTGTTACATTCGTGAGCCTTCGGATGTAATCGCAGGCCACACCGAACCGAACCACTTAGGCAGCAGAGGCCATCTGCGTTCAGCTGCGGTCGTGGTGTTGATCCTCGCCCTCCCGCCTGTGGGCCTTCGCGGCCAGCAGGCCCAATCGGCTTCCTCTTCAACGTCGCGGTATCAGGCGCCCGTCATCAGCGATACCGGCGCTCTCAAAGGTCCGCGCCAGCCGATTTTCTTCCGGCACGACATTCACGCGAATCAGGACCAGATCCCGTGCATGTACTGCCACTACTCGGCGTCGATCGCGAGCGAGCCGGGAATTCCGTCGCTGCAGACGTGCATCGGGTGTCACCAGCTGATCAGCGGCTCGACGCCGTCGCACCAGGCCGAGATCAAGAAGGTTCGCGACGCGTGGCGCGAGCGAAAGCCGCCGGAGTGGATCCGCATTCACGCGCTGCCCGGCTTCGTGCGCTTCCCGCACATGCGCCACATCAAGGCGCTGGGCACCGACGCGTGCGCGACATGCCACGGCGATGTGCAGACCATGCCGCAGGTCTCCCAGGTCGCGACGCTCAAGATGGGGTGGTGCGTTCGCTGCCACGTCGACAAAACGGTCAGCCGCGACTGCAGCGTGTGTCACTACTGATATGACCGAACCGATCGATCGCCGGCGCTTTCTGAAGGTCCTGGGCGTCAGCGGTGCCGGTGCCGCGGCCGTTTCTGCGTGCGGGATCGGACCCGAGCCCACCGAGCGGCTCATTCCGTATCTGATCCAGCCCGAGGATCAGATTCCCGGCATCGCCACCTATTACGCCACCACGTGCCGCGAATGCGCGGCAGGCTGCGGCGTGCACGTACGCGTGCGCGAAGGGCGGGCCGTCAAGCTCGAAGGCAATCCCGATTCGCCGATCAACCGCGGCCGCCTCTGCGCGCGCGGGCAGGCCGCGATCCAGGGTCTCTACAATCCCGATCGCGTCCAGCACCCCATGGTGCGGAACGCCAGCGGCACGTTCGAGGCGATCGATTGGGACGGCGCGATTCAGCGCCTGAGCGCAAAGGTCGCCGAAGCCCGCGGCAAGGGCATCGTGTTCCTGAGCGGCGCCGAAGTCTCCAGCTTCGGCGATCTGGTGGACGAGTGGATGCGGCAGGTGGGCGGCCGGCGTCTGAGCTATGAGGCGTTCGGCTTCGACGCGCTCCGCGCCGGCAACCGCCTGGCGTTCGGCACCTCGTCCCTGCCGACCTACGACTTCGCCAACGCCAAGTACGTGCTCTCCTTCGGGGCCGACTTCCTCGACACCTGGCTGTCGCCGGTCGAGTTCCAGAACGGTTTCTCGCGCGCGCACGCGTTCGACGGCGGACGGTCCGCGTCGATGGCCAAGTTCGTGTACGTGGGTCCCCGGCTGTCGCTGACGGGGATGAACGCCGATGAGTGGATCGGCGTGCGGCCCGGGACCGAAGGCGCGCTCGCGCTCGCGATGGCGCAGGTGATCGTCAGCCGGCGGCTCGCCGCGGTCCCCGCGGACGCCAGCCGGCTCGCGACCGTGCTCTCGGCGCACACGCCGCGCGCGGTGGCCGAGGCGATCGGCATCGAGCAGGAAGTAATCGTGCGCTTGGCGATCGAGTTCGCCAATGCGCGCGGCGGGCTGGCGGTCGCGGGCGGAATGGCCACACAGTACGCGAACGGCGCGGAAATCGCGGCCGCCGTAAACATCCTGAACTACGTCGTGGGTTCGGTCGGGACCCTCGTCAAATTCGGGGCCGATCTCGCGGCCGGTTCGACGAACAGCTTCGGCGACGTCGCGGCGCTGACGTCCGACATGGCCGCGGGCAAGGTCGCGTTGCTCCTGGTGCACGGCACGAATCCGGCGCACTCGCTCCCCGGCGCGTTCCAGCAGGCCCTCGGCAAAGTGGCCTACAAGGTCAGCTTCTCCTCGTTCATGGACGAGACGGCGGCGGCGTGCGACATGATCCTGCCGGATCACCACCCGCTCGAGCAGTGGGCCGACAGCCGGCCGCGCGCCGGAATCACCGCGCTGCAGCAGCCGGTCGTGCAGCCCGTGTTCGACACCAGGCAGACCGGCGACCTCGTGCTGCGGCTCGCCGGGCGCAGCGGCACGTTCCAGGACCATCTTCAGGCCAAGTACCGGACCGGTCGGGCGGCAGGTTTCGATCAGTTCTGGATGGACACGCTGGCCAAGGGCGGCGTCTACGGCGACGTGCCGGCGCGCACCGTGCGTTTGGCAGCCGATCTCTCAGCCATCGTTCCCCCTCTCCGCCAGGAGAGGGGGCCAGGGGGAGAGGACGGAAGGGGCGGTGACCAAACAGTCGTCGTGTTCCCTCATCCCGTGCTCCACGACGGGCGGGGCGCAAACAAGCCCTGGCTGCAAGAGCTGCCTGATCCTGTCTCGAAGATCGCGTGGCACAGCTGGGTCGAGGCGCACCCCGACACCGCCAATGCCTGGGGCATCGCCACCGGCGACTTTCTGCTTCTGAAATCCGACTTTGGCGCTCAGAAATTCCCCGTTTGGATCACGGCGTCGGTGCGGCCCGACGTTCTCGCGGTGCCCACAGGGCAGGGCCACACCGCGTACGGTCGGTACGCTCAGGATCGGTCTGCCAACGCGTTCGAGCTGCTCGGCGTCCAGCCGAACAGCTACGGTGGCCGAACCTTCATGGTGAGCGCCTCGGCGACGAAGACCGGCGAGCATCGCAAGATCGTCACGACGGAAGGCAGCCCGCGCGAGCGTGGCCGCGGCACCGTCGAGGTGCTCGGCGTCGCCCGTGCCAAGGCGCTGCACGCGGGCGACCATCCGTTCCATCACGAAGAGACGCCCGAGTACGCCGCCGAAGCGGTCGAATGGTGGGCGGAACGGCAACATGAGAAAGCGGAGCTCGGCGATTATCGCGGCGAGCAACCCCGCTGGGGCCTCGCGATCGATCTCGCGAAGTGCACCGGCTGCTCCGCGTGCGTAACCGCCTGCTATGCCGAGAACAACATCGCCACAGTGGGTGAAGAGTTGATGCAGCGGGGCCGCGAGATGTCCTGGTTGCGGCTCGAGCGCTACTGGCTCACCGACGAGCACGGCGAGCCGCAAGGCGCCGTCAACTCGCCGATGCTCTGCCAGCAGTGCGGCAACGCGCCCTGCGAGCCGGTGTGCCCCGTGTACGCCGCCTACCACACGCCCGACGGCCTGAACGGGCAGGTTTACAACCGCTGCGTCGGCACGCGCTACTGCTCCAACAACTGCCCGTACAAGGTCCGCTACTTCAACTGGTACAACTTTGCGGAGCGCGGCGGCGCGTGGGAGGCGTGGCCCGAGCCGCTCTCGATGCTGCTCAATCCCGACGTCACGGTGCGCGAGAAGGGCGTCATGGAGAAGTGCACGTTCTGCGTGCAGCGCATTCGCGGCGTGCAGAATCAGGCGCGGCTCGGGGAGCGCATCGTGCGCGACGGCGACATCGTCACCGCCTGCCAGCAGACCTGCCCGTCGGACGCGATCGTGTTCGGCGATCTCAACGACCGCCGCTCCCGGGTCTACGAGCTCGCCGGCAATCCACGCGGCTATCACGTGCTCGCCGGGTTGAACACCAAGCCCGCGATCACCTATCTCGCGCGGGTCGTCGCGCAGGACACGCCGAGCCATGGCTGAGCACGCGTCGCCTGCGCGCGTGACGTACGACTACGTCACGCGCACGATCGCGCGCACGCTCGGGAGTCCGTCGAAGGGCTACTTCCTCCTGCTCGGCGCCGCCGTCGCGCTGCTCGGCGTCGGCATCGTCACGCTGCTGTTCCT
>JBLNGI010000227.1:0-37639 GCA_050264615.1 Gemmatimonadota bacterium | reverse complement strand
GAGCCGAGCAGTCCGGCTTCTTCCCCCGTGTGGCTGACGAACAGGATCGAGCGCCGCGGCTTGGTCGCGCTCCGCGCGAACGCTTCGGCAATCTCGAGAATTGCCACCGTGCCCGAGCCGTCATCGTCGGCGCCATTACGGATCGAGTCCAGGCGCGGCGGATGGACCTGGCGCAGGCTGTCGCGGATCGCCCGGATCCGGACCCACTCCTCGTCCGTGGGCGGGCGCATGGGCGAGTCGGCGCCCATGGGCCGAACCACGCGGTTGAACGCGCGGAGCGAGTCGTGATCGACGGGACTGTGATCGAATCCGACGTGATCGTGGTGCGCCGACAGCGACAGGTACTGATTGCGGAGCGCTGGATCGCTGCCGCGCACAATCCCGACGACGTTGCGCGCCGACCAGCGCACCGGCGCGCGCGGGAAATCGAACTGGCCGCTCACCGTGTTGGCGACAGTCGTGCCGGGGGTGAGCGTCGCCGGATCTGCGCCCAGCAGCGATGCGGCCGCGGAACGGCTCAGCCAAACGAGCGCGATGGCCCGCGGATTGCGCGACGTGTCGGCGACGGGGCGGCCATCGCGGATGCGCGCGATCTGCTCGCCTCCCAGCTGATCGAGGGCCACCACGCCGATCGCCGCCGCCTCCCGATAGCGGCCGAGAAACGGCCCGAGGATCGAGCGGCGATCGACTCCCGGTGGCACGTCGATTACGACGAACTTGCCGGCGACACCGGTGGCGAGGGGCGACATCACATGCGCGGTATCGCCCGCGCTCCCCGCGTAAACGATCGCGGTGCGGTCGAATACCCGCGGCGGCGCGCTGAAGCTTGCCGGGAGAAAGTCGCTGACGAGCCGCAGCGTCGCGCCGGTGCTGCTGGTGAGCTGTGACCCGGGATCGACGCGGACATCCCAAAAAGGCACAGACTGGAAATAGGTCCCATTGTCGCCCGCCGGCTCGAGGCCGAGACGCTGGAACTCCGCGGCGATGTACGCCGAGGTCTTGAAGGCTCCCTCGCTCCCCGTTTCGCGTCCGAGCGTCGAGTCATCGGCGATGAGAAAGAGCCGCTGTCGCAAATCGGTCGCGGTGATCGCGGGCTGGGTCCCCGGGGTGTTCGTGCCGGCGCTGACCCGGCCCGGACCACCGGATGTGTGGCAAGCAGCGAGCAACAGCGTGACGGCGGACAGGGAAGACAGGAGCCGCTTCATCGGAACACCTTCCTCTGGTTTAGAATGCGCCTCCACCGCCGCCGCCCCCTCCGCCTCCAGAGCTTCCCCCACCGCCGCCACCGCCACCGCCTCCCGAGCCGCCGAAGCCCGAGCCGCTCGAGCTGCGCGGAGTCGATCCCATGGTCGTGCCGACCGCGCTCGACATATGCGACAGGCTGCTCGAAAAGTGGCCCACGTTGAAGTTCGTGATGCTGGGTCCCACATACCACTGCGGTGCTTCCTTGTAGATCCCCTCGAACGCGCGCGTGAACTGCTTCTCGACGCCGAACGCCATTGCATAGGGCAGAAACTTGTCGAACAGCTCCGGACGGTTGATGATGACGCGCTTGAAGTTTTCCGTCTCCACCCGCCGCAGAAATTCCTCGAATCCCCGGACTTGCTCCCACGCGCGCGCGCCCGCCTCCGTCCGCGCCGGCATGATCTCGGCGAAGATCAGCAGCATGATCGTGACGATGACCGCCGCAATGATGAACGACACGGGCGTGAGCAGGAACAGGTGCGACGTCGTCATGCCCGCCAAAAAGATCAGCCCGCCGGCGAGGAGCGCCAGCACTCGCCACAGGTTCCGGACCTTGTCCGGACGGTCCCGGTAGAATCCGCGCTGCTTCAGGCCGTCGAGGATCGCGTTGCGAATGCCCGGCAGCTGCGCGTAGAACTCCGCCTCCAGGTCCGACAGCTCCACCTCATCCCCGTGACTCGAAAAGATGCCGCTGAACACTCGGCTTTCGTGCGACAACAGGTTGCCCGGCCCTTTGAGGCGGTGGAATGTGTATTCCGTTCCTCCGCCGAAGAGGCCCAACAGTTTGGGATTCTGTCGTTCTTCGATGCGCAGGTCGCCACGCACGGCCAGATCGACGACCGTCGCGGTGATGTCCCGCATGTCCACGGTGTTGTCGAGCAGCGTGCCCGCCTCGGCGGGCGTGATGCCCTGCGGGGGCTCGTACTGCACCGCGACGGGTCGCTCGGCGGGGTCGACGCCCCGGCGCCGCCACGCGAGAAACGCCAGCAGGAACACGGGAATCGGGATCAGCAACGGCCAGTTGCTCCGCGCCGTGGCGAGCAGGCGGTCGGTGAGCGTCGGCTCCGGGATGACGCCCTTGTCCCACCCGACCACCACCGTCATTCCCTCGTGATAGGCGAGGGGGTGGGGCATCGTGAATCGAATCACACTGTCCTGGATGTCGACCTTGGCGTCCTGCGCTGTCGAGCCGTACACGCCGTTGAACGCGATCGCGCGCACGCCCGGGGCGTCGCGCGGCAACACCACCTCGGCGGAGGCTGTCTTGATCGGCACGCTCCACTCATCGCCCGTCACGTTCCAGTACAGCTCGTCGTGCTCGTCGAAGAAGCGCAAACCGTTGGTCGCGCGATAGCGCAGCACGATGGTGCGGTTCGCGTTGGCCGCGTTCGGGATCCAGACCTTGTACTTGACGTAGTAGCTCTCGCGGCTCGTCTCGACGCGGAGCGGGCGGCCGGCGTCGTCCTGCACGCTGACGAGCCGGACGCCGAGGGTCCAATTCAGCCCCTGCCGCGTGCGATACTCCACCGGAATCGTGCGGTACAGGCCGTTCCACGATCCCACGAAATGCGCGGTGATGGTCTCGGTGACGTCGATGGCGCGGTCACGATGGACGACGATGCGCGCGTCGAAGCGTTCGATCCAATAGGACTTCTGCTGCGCCGCGAGCGAGGTCGCGGACAGCGCCAGGAGCAGCAGCAGCGGCGCGACGCGCGGAACCGCGCGTTCGGATGGATCGTCGAGGCCGAAGAATTCGCGTGGCTGGATTCGCATCATGCCGGCGATGATCCCCGACGGGAACTGCGCGATCGCGGTATTGAAGTCGCGGACGACGGCGTTGTAGTAGCGCCGCGCGTTTTGCAAGTGCTCTTCGACGTCGACCAGCGTCGTTTGGAGGTTCGCGAAGCTCGCCGCGGCCCGGAGCTCGGGGTATGCCTCGGCCACCGCCACCAGACGCTGCAGCGCCCCGCCCAGCGGCAGTTCTTCTTTGGCACGCGTCGCGGGGCTGCGCTCGGCTGCCTGGAGGGCACGCCCCCGTGCCGCGACGACCGCCTCGAGCGTGCCGCGCTCATAACCGGCGTGTCCCTGAACGACCGCGACGACCTGAGGGATGAGATCGTGCCGCCGCTTCAGCTGCACGTCGATGTCGGCCCACGCGTTGTCACCGAGCTGGCGCAGCCGGATGAGCCGGTTGAACGTGAAAACCGCCCAGGCGAGGATGGCGCCGCCGGCGATGAAGAGGATCGTCATGGGCGCTACGCTAATTCATCGAAAGAACGAATGCGAGGATGGTCCCCGGCCGCGGCCTCCCGGTCCTGGCCACGGACGCACAGCGCCGTCTCCATACCCGCGCGGCGCGCGGCATCGAGCTCGGCCGTGACGTCGGAAATGAACAGGACTTCGCGCGGCGTGCGCCGCAGCGCTGTGGCGATCTTGCGGTAGCTGCCCGCCTCCCGCTTCGGCCCCGTCGTGGTGTCAAAGTAGGCCGAAAGGTAGAGCGAGAGATCGCCGGCGGTCGTGTTGGCGAACAGGTTGCGCTGCGCCTGAATGCTGCCCGAGGAAAAGATGGCGATGTCTTTCCGCGCTTTTTTCCAGCGGGCCAGGGCAGGGCGTACGTCGGGGTAGACCTCGCCCTTGCCCGTGAGGTCGCCCGAGCGGTAGCCGGCTTCCCAGATCCGACCCTGCAGCGCCTTCAGCGCCGTCGATTTCCGGTCGCGATCCATCAGCCAGTGAGCGTAGGTCTCGGCGGACGCGACGTCGTCGCGGGAATTCCACTCGGGGAGGCCGTCGGTCGAGGGCTCGGCGCGGTACTCGGCGCGGAGCGCGCCCACGTCACGCGCGTCGAGGTGATCTCGGACGTGCACGCGCGCGTAGGGGAACAGCACCTGGTGGACGAACTCGATGGGCGTCGTCGTGCCCTCGATGTCCAGGAGGATCGCGCGAACTTCGGTCAGCTGGGGCGCGCTTCGGCTCCGAGCGGGATATAGGTCGGGCCCAGGCAGAGCGGCTGATAGCCCTTGTCGGTGCCGCTGTTCGTGTAGTGCGGCGTCCAGCCGGCCTTGTCCTGGAACAGCCGGATCGCGCGGATGTCCTTGTCCGCGCACAGATCGAACCAGTGATGGGTGCCGCGCGGCACGCGAATCAGATCGCCCGCGGCGACCTCGATCGCGATCACGGGGCCTTGCGGGGGATGAATGTGAAACAGGCCGCGGCCGCGAATAATGAAGCGCACTTCGTCTTCATCGTGCCAATGCTCGGTGCTGAACTTGGCGAGCATCGTCTCGAGCCCCGGCGTGGCCGGCGTCACGTCGATGACGTCCGCCGTCACGTACCCGCCGCGCGCTTTGAGCCGCTCGATCTCCGGCGCATAGGCGGCGAGCACCGCGTCGGCCGGGGCATTCGCCGCCGCGCGCTGCGCGAGCGGCCAGCGTTCGTAGTCGATTCCCAGCGTGGCGAGATACTCCGTGACTTCGCGCTGATCGGTCAGCGTCCGCTGCTCGGACGGGATCCTCACGGTTGCCATGTCATGCCTCGCTTTCGCCCCATCGCTTCGAGCAAGAACTCCATGATCTCGAGCTGCCGCTTGGCCTCGGCGAGATCCTTGCCCCAGGTGTACAGGCCGTGACGGCGAATCAGGATGCCGTGGACCTCAGGCTGCTGCCGCAATTTCACCTCGATGCGGGGCGCGGCGGTAGCCCAGTCCTGCGTGTTCTCGACGATCGGCAGCCATTCGCGATGCTCGTGCGTCCGGACACCCTCCAGCCCTTTGAGCATCTCGTAACCTTCAATGGCGACGCCGCCGGCCTCATGGCTCACCGCGTCGGACAGAATCGTGCTCCAAATCGAATGCGTATGCAACACCGCGCCCGCTCCGCGTGAGCGCACGATGGCAAGATGCAACAACGCTTCGGCGGATGGTTTGCCCTCGCCCCGAACGACTCGGCCGAACTCGTCGATCTCGACGATCTGATCCGGCTCGAGCAGACCCTTGTCCACGCCGCTGGTCGTGATCGCGAGGGTGAGCGGGTTCTTTCGCGCGACGGCGCTGAAGTTGCCGCTGGTCCCGAGCGCCCAGCCGCGCGCGTAACAATGGCGGCCCACCTCGGCGAGCTGCGAAGCCAGATCATTCATGCGGAGAGGAGCCTATGCTTGCGATTTCCCGCAGGCAAGGTCAGGTTCGCCCGGTGTTCCTGCTCGAGAAGTGGTACGGTGACGTCGTCACCACTCAGGGCGAGGGAGCGATTCTGTACGCGGCACGGCTCCGCTGGGGACCTCTACGCCTCGCGTACGGCGCCACGCTGGTGTTCGCTACGGGCGCGACGCGGAGTGAGACGTCGATACGCCGCGTCGCCATGCCTCGCATCGAGGCCGACGCCGCAACCTGGCGCAACGAAATGCTCGGCGTCGATGCGACCTGGTGTCGCGATGCAGCACCCATCGAGGCCCGCCTCGTGGATGAGCCCGACGGCTCGATTCAGTGGACCTGCCACATGCCGCACGCGGTGGCGCGGGTGCGCGTCGGTGCCGTGACGCTGCACGGGCTGGGGTACGTCGAGCAGCTGCGGATGACGATCCCACCCGCGGCGTTGCCGTTCCGCGGGGGCGTGCTGCGGTGGGGGCGATACTTGTCGCCGGCGCACGCGCTCGTCTGGATCGAGTGGACCGGCCTAAGCCAGCGCCGGTGGTCGTGGCTCGACGGCGCCCCCCAAGTGGGACTCGACCGCCTCGAGGGCGAACGAAGGCTGGTGCTTCAGGACAGCCGTCCGATCCGTGACCAGCCGCTCCTCACGACGATCCGCGTACCGCTCCCCAAGCTCGCCCGGCGGCTCGCCGGGACGCTCGACGCCGTTCGCGAGCGCAAGCGCCTGTCGCGGGCAACCTTGGTGAACGGGACCGGCCAGGTGGATGCGGGTTGGGCGATTCACGAAGAGGTGCAATGGTAAGGGTCGCGTACGGCGCGCTCTTTCTGGTCGCCCTGCCGACCGGGCTCTTCGTGTGGGCGCGCGAGACAGCCGGCGTGATCACACTCCCCGGGATGCGCGCGCCGGGCGCGGGTTGGATGATCGCGGCAGCCGGTCTGGTGTTCGGCGTCGCAGGTGCGTATGAGCTGATTGTGGCCGGACGCGGCTTGCCGATGAATCCCTTTCCGCCTTCCCGCTACGTCCGAACCGGCATTTATCGTTGGCTGCGCAATCCGATGTACATCGGGTTCGTTGCGATCTGCGCAGGCATCGCACTGGCGCTGGGATCGGCGTCGGGACTGTGGCTCGTGACACCTGCGGTAGCTCTGGGGGCGGCGGCGCTGGTGTTCGGCTATGAGCGTCATGACCTCGCGCGCCGCTTTGGCGAGCCGGTTGCCGCCCCGCCACTACTGTCGGTGCCGCGGGCGACCGACGGCGCACCAACGGCAGTCGAGCGGGTCGCGGTTTTCGTCTGGGTTTTTCTGCCGTGGCTCCTCGTGTACTACGGCGTGCAAGCGCTGGGGCGCCCGTTCGACGCATTCGGCACGCAGCTGTCGTTCGAGCGCGGCTGGCCGGTGTGGCAGTGGAGCGAGCTGTTCTATGTGAGCGCGTATCTCTTCATCCCGCTGACCGTGTTGCTGATTCGAACTCGCACCGCGCTGCGCCGGTTCGCGATTCAGACCGCACTCGCGACCGTCATCGTCGGGGTGCTCTGGATCGTCATCCCCGTCGTTGCCGCCAATCGTTCGTTCGTGCCCGCCGGGTTCTGGGGCCGAGTGCTCGCCTGGGAGCAGCGCCATTCGCACGGCGTCGCCGCGTTTCCCGGTTTCCACGTGCTCTGGACGTTGCTCGCGGCGGATGGTTGGGCGGGGAACTCGCGCGCCACCGGGCGCCGCACCTGGGGTTGGATCGGGTGGATCTGGGCGACGGCGATCACGGTCAGCTGCGTGACGACCGGAATGCACACGCTGGTGGAAGTGTTGGCCGCGCTCGTGCTGTATCCACCGCTGAGCCGCTATGACGCAACGTGGGCGGGAATTCGGCGCGCGGCGGAATGGCTCGCCAATTCCTGGCGGGAGTGGCGTGTGGGCCCTGTGCGCGTGATCGTCCACGGCGTCTACGCCGCGGCTGCGGCAATGGCAGGGATCCTCGTGGCGGGGAGCGCGGCGGGACCCGCGGCCGTCGGAGCGGTCGTCTGGATCGGTGCATGCATTCTCGTCGGCTCCGCGATCTGGGCCCAGTGGCTGGAGGGATCGTCGCGCCTGCTGCGGCCGTTCGGCTGGTATGGCGGCGTGCTCGGCGGAGTCTTCGGCGCGGTCACGGCGCGTGTGGCCGGCGTCCCGATCCTGCCGCTGCTCGGCGCGTTCGCCGTAGCGGCCCCGTGGATTCAGATCCTGGGGCGGCTCAGGTGTCTGGTGCAGGGATGCTGTCACGGCGGGCGGGCGTCGCCGGCAACCGGCATTCGGTACTTCCACCGGCGCTCGCGCGTGACGCAGCTGGCCGATCTCGCCGGGGTCCCGATTCACGCGACGCCGCTCTACTCCATCGCGGGCAACGTCGTCATCGGTCTGCTGCTGCTGCGGTTGCGGCAGCTCGGCGCCCCCGATGCGATGCTGGTGGGGTGCTATCTGATCCTGGCCGGTTGCGCGCGCTTCGTAGAGGAATCGTTCCGGGCCGAGCCCCAGACGCCGATCATCGCCGGCCTGCACTCGTATCAATGGGTGGCGCTTGTGTCTGTTCTCGCGGGAGTAGTGGCGACGGCGTTGCCGTCCACCCCGGCGCCTGTGCCGTTCTCGTCGCTCCCGCCGTCGCTGATCGGGTCCGCGCTGATTCTGGGTGTGATTACGGGGGCGGCGATGGGAGCGGACCTGCCAGGATCCAACCGGCGATTCTCTCGCTTGGCGCCCGCTGACTAACGAGGCACGATCGGTCCGGTGACGTCGATCCGCACCGGGTAACCTTCGAGCTCCCGCGGGACACGCCGCCGCAGCTCATCGCTCGTGCGCGTCACGAGCACGCGAATGCACGGCGCGCCGCCACAACGGCCCACCGCAGTGCCCACCACGCCCGGCACGGCCATCAGAGAATCGTTGTGCGCTGCGAGCACGGCATCGATCGATTTCGGCGCGTGGACCACAGGCGGCGTCCTCTTTGTACCTCCGGTGTCTGTGACTCCGGCGGTGTCTGTGACTGCTGCGCTGTCCCTGGCGACATCGTCGCGCGGCTGCGCGCGACCACATGCCGCGAGCACGAAGGCAACGAGGAGTGTCGACCTATTCATCCTTTGAGAATAACCCGCATCGCCGCCGCACGCTCAGGGGCCGAGCTCCAGACCGGCTCCTCCCAGATGCGCCGGCCACCGCGGCGTCATCGAGAACCCCTGAACGGTTTCCTCGAATCCACGCTCGCTGCGCGCTACGGTCTTGATCTCCGAGTGCCAGATCTCGGCGTCCGGATGCACACGCAACGGAACGCTGCGGGAGACTGAAAGCTCGGGTGCGAACAGCGCGCCGTCCGCGAGGCCCGAGACGTCCCATTTGTAGGAGACGTCGAGCGAGCCGCCGGCAGCGAAGCGCAGCGTCTTCTCCAGCCCCTCGCCCTGCAGCAGCACGGTGAGCCGATCCGCTGCCAGGGTCACTGTGGCGTTCATCGCGACGGCGGCCCACGAGCGCTGCGGCTTGTAGTGCGCACTCGCATACTGTGCCGCGGTCACGTCGCCCGCGATGAATCGCTCGACCAGAATCGCGCGCGGCTCCGCGTCGACCGGCGGCAGCTCCTTGAGCCGCGCCGCCTTCTCGATGTCATGGATGCTCGCCGTGCCTCCCCCGGCGGCCTTGTCGTCGTGCGACGTGCCGTGGTGCTTGGGCGTTTCGTGATAGGATTCGCGGCGCCGCGTCAGCACGTCGGCGAGATTCGTGAGATCGCTGAAGCGCGTGAACGCCTCGATCGCTCCGCCGCGCCGCGGACTGATCAGCGCCGAGAATTGCGAGGAGTGGACCCAGAGCTCCGGGAAGCCGTCGTAGTCCAGATCCAGCTCTTCGCACGCCACTGATTCGCCGTGGCGCAACACCCGTTCCGCGATCGCCAGCTGGCGCCAAACCTCGTTGCGCAGGTGGGGCAGGTACAGGCCGCCGAACACGCCATGCCAGTATGCGTCGTTGCATTGCGCGCGCCCGATCGCCCGGCGTGCCTCGGGCGGATCCCCGCGGCTCCGGGACAGGTTGGACAGGGCGAGCATCGTCTTATGCATGCGGTTCGACTCGGGATACTTGACCAGGAAGTGGTGCCAGTGTCCGCCCCGGACGAACGGTGCCGACGCCTCCAGATGCTTGGGTCCGAGCTCGTCCTCGAGCTTGGTCAGCGACGTCTGGGCGGCCGGGGGGAGCGCCCATTTTTCCATTTCGCGGTACGATGCGGTCCCCAGGTAGGCCATGCCGCCCGACGGCACCCGCCGGAACGCCTCCTGGCCGGTCGACAGAATGACCTCGCCCGCCGTCATCAGCCGCTCGATGGTCTTGAGGAAATTGTCGAGCCAGCCCGATCCGTAGACCCAGTCTCTGGTGCCCGGCCAGCCGCCGAATTTCTCGCCGTCATCGGCGAGCACGGCCAACCCGTGACCGCGACTGCGCAGCTCGCGCAAATACGCGGCGGTCTCTTCCGGTGGCCGGAAGGGAATCAGATAGCGCAGGCGTTCGTCGATCGCGAGCAGGCCCACGCGGCGCCCGTTCGACTCGGTGACATGGGGGCGGTGCAGGTCCTCGCTGCGGAACCCGCACACCAGGAAATGGCGGTCATCCACGAGCGCGTACTCCACACCCGCTTCGGCCAGATCCGCGGCGAGCCCCGGATGCCACACCCGCTCGGTGAGCCACAGGCCGGTCGCTTCAGCGCCGAAGCGGCGCTTGAGGTACTCGCGCAGCCGGCCGATCTGGTCGAGCCGGTCCGGCTTGGGGAGGGCGGCGAGGATTGGCTCGTCGAAGCCGGCCAGCAGCAGCTCGATTTTGTTGTCGGCGGCGAGGCGGCCGATCATGTCGAGCCAGGCGGTGTCGTGCTCCTCGAGCCACTCGAGCAGCGGACCCGAGACGTGGAGTGTGAGCGGGAAGAATCCCGCGGCGCTCGCGTGCTCGATGATGGGGCGGTAGACGTCCCGCACGTGATCGGCCATGACGTGGTCGAAATTCCCGACCGGCTGATGCAGATGCAGGCCAAACACGAACCGCAGGGGCGGGGGCTGGGGGGGCTGCTTCATCACGGGGTGGGCTGAAGCAGCTGGCGGAACACGTCGGCGGCGCTGCCGGCAGCGGGGTCGTTGCTGCGCGCATCGCCCAGCTTCTCGATGAAGCCGGCTTCGAGCCGGCCGCTCTCGGCTCCTGCGAGTGCGATCACGTGCGCGGCGTAGCGCAGGACCTGACGTCCTTCGAGGCCGGCGAAGTCGTCGAAGAACCACCCGCACGAGGTCATCGCGCGCAGCACGCCACGCTCCATTTCGATCAGCCGTTCCGTGTTTTCATCTCCGGTGAGGGATCCACTCGCCCCGGCGGCGTCTCGAAACGCCCACGGCCCGCCCGGCAGATTGCGACCCTCGCGTTCGTAGATCGCATGGATTTCCGCGGCCAGCCAATCGACCGCCGTCCGGAGCGGCGCGCGCCACTCTTGCTGCGAGGGTCTATCGAAATGAATGCGACAACCGCACGCCGCGCGCCAACGCTCGATGCCGTGCGAACAGCTCCACGACGTCGGTTCAATCAGATCCACGGTGAGCGTCGGCGGGCGCGCGCCCAGCACCGTGGCAAAGTCGGTGACCAGCACCCTGCCCGACTGCTGCAGCCGCTGCAGCACCGTGGCGAGTGTCGTGTCGCCGCCCTTGTGGTGATGCCCAAACGTCTCGCCATCCACGGCGATGCTCGCGAGCACTCCTGGCGGAGTCCGCTCCAGCGCCTCGCTGAAGCGACGCGCATCGGTCGTGAGCCCTCCGAATGCGACCCCGTGCGACAGCCCGCCGTCATAAACGAAAACGGCGATCGACCGACCATGTGACAGCGCGATCCGCGCGGGCAGCCCGTGCTCGGGCCGGTTGGAAACCTGGTGGGGCGCGAGGACGGTGAACTGAATCCCCGCCGCGGCAAGCACATCCAACGTCTCCAGGTCGACGGCCGTTTCCGGCAGCCAGAATCCCGCCGGTGCCCGGCCGAAGCGGCGCTTGAAGTCGTCGATGCCCCAGCGGACTTCCGTTTCCTTGTCGCGCCGGCTCGCGAGCGGGAGGATGATGTGGTGATACGGCGATGCGAGCGCATTGCCGTGGTCGGAGCGCAGCACCGCCCGGTACACCGTCGGCGCCTCGCGCTCCATCCACTCGAGCAACGTGGGTCCGAAATCGAAGCTCAGCTGCTCGTACACCGGGATCAGCGGCTCGTACGCTTCGCGCGTGATTCGGACATTCCAGTCGTGATCCGGCGCCGCATTCGGTTCGGCGTCGACCTGTCCGGTCCAGGGGTTTTCGCGGGGAGGCTGGTAGAAATGACCGTGGATCACCACGAGCCCTTTTTGCGGAGCGCTCATCCGAGCACGTCAGTCACGCCGAACCCGGTTGCTAGAGTGGCGGATCGCCGGGAATCGCTTCGCCGGCAGCAGCGGGAACGTAGTAATGCGTGACGTACGCTTGCAGCATCTGATGAGTGGTGAACCGTTCGATCGCGACGGCCATCGCCCCTTTCATCATACGTACCCAAGTGGGCGAGTGGCTGCCAGGGACACGATCGTAGTACGTCGGGACGACCTCCTGCTCCAAGAGATCGAACAGATGCGCCATGTCCGCGGGCTCGGGCTCGTCCCCGGCCGCCGGGGGGGGCAGCGGAATCGCCCAGCCGTTGGTGCCGGCCGCGTACCCCTCGGCCCACCAGCCATCGAGCGTGCTCAGCTGGGGCACGCCGTTGAGGGCAGCCTTCATGCCGCTGGTGCCACAGGCTTCGAGCGGCACGCGCGGCAGGTTGATCCAGAGATCCACGCCCGCCACCATGCGCTGCGCGAGGTGCAGCTCGTAGTCCTCGAGGAATGCGATCCGTCCCTCGAAGGTCGGATCCTGGGCGCCCTGGAAGACGCGCTGCAGCACGCGCTTTCCCGGGTCGTCGGCCGGGTGTGCTTTGCCGGAGAAGATGATCTGCACGGGGCGGCGCGGGTCGGTGAGCAGGCGCCGCAGCCGCTCCGGGTCGCGGAACAGCAGGTCGGCGCGCTTGTAGGTCGCAAAGCGCCGTGCGAAGCCGAGCGTCAGGACGTTGGGAGAGAGGAGCGCCCCGGCTCCCGCCAGTTTTGCCGGGTCTTTCCAGTAGTCCCGCCAACGATGTCGCGCCTCCTCGCGAACATAGTGGAGCAGGAGATACCGCAGGCTCTCGTGGGCGGACCACAGCCTGGCGTCATCGAGTGATCGTACGGCGGCGGCCACCGCCTCCGGCTCGCGCTGGGATTCCCAGTCGGCCCCCAGCGATTCGGCCAAAAGATTCCGAATCGGTCGTGCCATCCACGTGCCGAGGTGTACGCCGTTCGTGACGTAACCGATGGGGATTTCCTCGACGGGCTTGTTGTCCCCCCCCCAGACCCACTGCCAAATGCGGCGCGACTCCTCGCGATGTCGCGCCGACACACCGTTCACGCGCCCGGCCATCCGTAATGACAGCACCGTCATCTCATAGTGCTGATCCTTGGCGCCCGGTTGACCGAACGCCATGAACTGTTCGCGGGTGATCCCCATTGTGTTCCAGAACGGTCCTATGACCTGCTCGATCTCGTCGAACGAAAACGCGTCATGTCCGGCGGAGACGGGGGTGTGCGTCGTAAACACGCTGCTCGCGCGGATCTGATGCTGCGCGCCGCTCAGGGTGAGACCGGTACCCATGAGCTCGCGCGCCCGCTCGACGTACATGAATCCCGCGTGCCCTTCGTTCGCGTGCCAAATCTCCGGATTGATGCCGAGCGCGCGCAGCATGCGGACCCCGCCGACCCCGAGGACCCACTCCTGGCGCAGCCGCCTCTCGGCCCCGCTGGTGTAGAGTCGCGCGGTGAGCTTCCGGTCCTGGGGATCGTTCTGTGCCAGGTCGGTATCGAGCAGGTACACGGGCACCCGTCCCACCATCACGCGCCACGCGCCGACCTGCACCTCGCGCCCGGAAATCGTCACCGGGACGAGATACGGCGAGCCATCGGGGCGATTCACGCGCTGCACTGGATTGACGGCGGGATCGAGGGGATCATCCTTGTCGCGTTGCCAGCCGTCCAGGCCGATCTCCTGATCGAAATAGCCACCGCGGTAATACAATCCCACGCCGACCAGGGGAATGCCGAGGTCGGACGCCTCCTTGCAGTGATCACCGGCGAGCACGCCGAGTCCGCCCGAGTAAATCGGGAGCGAGCGGTGCAGCGCGAATTCCGCTGAGAAGTAGGCAATCGGCTTCTGGAGCAGGTCGGGGTATTGGCCGGCGAACCAGGTGCCGTTCGTTTCGGTGAGGCGCCCGAACCGGCGCACGACCTGATCGTAGCGCTCCAGGAACGCCGGATCCTGCGCTGCTTTCTCCAGCCGATCAGGCGTGACCTGCCGCAGGAACTCCACCGCGTTGTGGCGCGTGTCTTCCCAAAGCCGGTGATCGAGGCGGTGAAACAGCTCGCGCGCGTCGAGCTGCCAGCTCCACCACAGGTTTTGGGCGAGTTCGGACAACTGGCGAATCCGCTCCGGCAACTGGCCTGGCGCGGCGGGCGGCACCGCCGGAGCCGCTGGAGCAGAGGCGGACGTGGGAACGGGGCTGTCGATCGGCTGAGACTCGGCCGCGAAGGCCGGTGGCGTCTGTGCGGGTGGGGGTGTCATCGTTGCGACATATCTAACGAAGGACATTGTAAGGCTCCAGTCAGAGCCGCAACCTTTTCCCTGCGGGGCGCGTCCAAAGTGGTATCCTAGCCCAGTGACCGCCATGTCGAGACTCCCCGTTTTCCTCGCCGTGCTGTGTGCTCCCCTTTCATTAGTAGCGCAGAATATCCATTCCACGCCGCCGCCCGAAGTGCGCGCGGTGCCGCTCCAGGGGGAGTTCCGGCTCGATGGACGACTCGACGAGCCCGTCTGGCAAACGGCGCCCGTGGCCACCGACTTCCTGCAGAATCAGCCCCATCAGGGGGAGCGGGCGACACAACGGACTGAGGTCCGATTCGCGTTCGACGCGGCGGCGATCTACGTCGGGGCTCGCATGTACGACGACTCGGGCGCCCGGGGCGTGCAGACGCGGCTCGTCCGGCGTGATGCCGATTTCAGCTCCGATTACATCCAGGTCATTTTCGATACCTATCACGACCACATCGGCCGGCTGTTTTTTCTCGTGAATCCCTCGGGCGTGAAACAGGACGCCAACGGTCTGGGCGGGGGCGGGGATCCGTCGTGGGACCCGGTATGGGAAGTCCAGACGAACATCGACTCCCTCGGTTGGACCGCTGAGATGCGGATTCCGTTCTCGCAGCTGCGGTACCCGTCCACCGCCGAAGAACAGATGTGGGGCCTGCAGATCTGGCGCCAGGAGAACCGGCTCAATGAGCTGTCGCAGTGGTCGTACTGGCGTCCCGACGAAGCGGGCGGGCCGCCGCGATTCGGACATCTCAGCGGGCTCGTGATTCACGAGGCGCCGGGGCGCGCCGAGGTGCTGCCGTACGTTGTGGGTCGGTCAGCCAACGTGCCCGGGGATCCGTCGGACCCGTTCTTCGATCCGCATGCGGTCGACGGCCGCGTCGGGGCGGACGCGATGCTGCGCGTGACGTCGAACCTCACGTTGAACGCCACGGTCAATCCCGATTTCGGTCAAGTCGAAGTGGATCCCGCCGTCGTCAATCTCGGCACGTTCGAGACGTTCTTCCCCGAGAAGCGGCCCTTCTTTGTCGAAGGGGCGGGATACTTCGGGATCGGCGGCTTCAGCTGCTATTTCTGCTCGAACGTGTCTTCGCTGTCCATGCTCAACACCCGGCGCATCGGACGAGAACCGCAGATGTCCGCCGTCCGGGACAGCGTCGAGTACGCGGATGAACCGGACAACACCAGGATCATCGCCGCGCTCAAGCTCACCGGCAGAACATCGAGCGCCTGGTCGATCGGCGCGCTGAATTCGTTGACGGCCCGCGAATCGGCGCCAGTGGCGCTCAACGACAGCGTGGGTACGCGCAGCACGAGGATCGTCGAGCCGCTGACCAACTACTTCGCGGGACGAGTGGCGAAGGATCTGCGGGGCGGAGCCACGGTCATCAAGGTCATGGGCACGTCGGTGTACCGGCAGCTGGATGACCCGTACATCCGCGAACGCCTGTCGCGCAATTCCGAGGCGCTGGGCGTGTCGACCGAAATGTGGTGGAGCAAGCGGACCTACCGACTGATGGCGCAGGTCGCCGGCACGCACGTCGCCGGGGATACGGCGGCGATCCGGCGCGTGAAAACCTCACAGCGCCATTTCTTCCAGCGACCCGACCGTTCCGACACGCTCGACGTGCGGCGGCCGTGGACGTCGATGACCGGCCTGGGCGGGTATGCCCGGATCTCCAAGGAATCGGGCGGGCTGCTGTGGGAGGGCATGGTCAACTTCCGGACTCCCAGCTACGACAACAACGACATCACGATTCTGACCCAGGGTGACTACGTATGGATGGGGGCCAACCTGTTTCCGCTCTGGACCAAGCCCAGCAGCTGGTACCGACAGCTGTTCCTCATCGGCGGTGCGCAGCAGCAATACAACCTCGACGGCGATCTGACGCAGCGCCAATTCCATGCGTTCGCGCAGATGCAGTCGCTCGGGTATTGGTGGTTCACCACGTTCTGGATTCATCGCCCCGGCGTGCTGGATGATCGGTTGACGCGCGGTGGTCCGGTGGTGGGCCGGCCCCGGTCCGATTTCATCTCGGCGGGGATCCGCAGCGACTCCCGCAAGGCGGTCGTCGGCGACCTCAACCTCGAGGGCGGCTGCAACGGGGACGGAGACTGCCAGCGGTCGGCGTTCCTGTCGCTCGAGCTGCGCCCGCGCTCGAATGTGACCGTGGCCCTCGGCCCGAGCGTCAGCAACTCGCATACCGGTGTGCAGGCGGTCGGAACGTACGGAGGTGCGAACAGCACGGCGTTCTACGGGACGCATTACGTCTTTGGGCAGCTCGAGCGCAACGAAATCGGGATGGACACGCGCCTCAACGTGACGTTCTCGCCGCTGCTCACGCTCGAGCTGTACATGCAGCCGTTCATTTCAGCCGGCGATTACACGAGCTACAACGAATTCGCGGCCACCCGCAGCACTCGGAGGCTGACGTACGGCACGGACATGGGGACCATGGGGGTCACGCCCGACACCGCCGGCGGGCCGAGCACGATCGTGCTCGACACCGATGGCCCGGGCGGTGACAGCTCGTTCACGTTCACCGATCCGAGCTTCACGTTCCGTTCGCTGCGCGGGAATGCGGTGCTGCGCTGGGAGTACCGGCCCGGCTCGACCATCTTCCTGGTCTGGACACGCAACGGTGCGACCCAGGTGCCGCGCGGGCAGATCGACTGGAGCACGGATTCTCGCGCGCTGTTCCAGGGACCATCCGAAAACATCTTCATGGTGAAAGTGAATTACTGGCTGGGGTTCTAGGATCTACCCACCCGTAGGCCCGACGCTCTATCATTAGCGGCGCATGCGCCGCCTCCTGTTGGCTGGCCTGCTGTGCAGCGGCATCTCGAGTGTTTCGGCCCAGGCCGCGTACCGCATCGGTCCGCCGGCGGCGTGGGTCAAGATCCACAACCCGAATTTCACCGCGCCCCCGGTTCGAACCGAGGGGTGGGAGTACGTTCTCACCGACCGCCAGGAGTCGGTTGGCCCGTCCGGGATCGAACGGTACTGGCATGCCGCCTACCGTGTCCTGGATCAAGCGGCCGTCGGCGATAATTCGCAGATCCAGGTCGTATTCGATCCGACCTACCAGCGGCTGACGCTGCACACGGTGACGGTCTGGCGCCGCGGCCGCGCCTCGAACCAGCTCGAGCCCGCGCGCATTCGCGTGGCACAACGGGAAACCGATCTCGAATCCCGCATCTTCGACGGATCGTTGACGGTCATCGTGGTGCTGGAGGACGTCAGGCCCGGCGACATCATCGAGTACAGCTATACACGGGCCGGCGGCAATCCCGTATTGCGCGGGCATTACATGGCGATGTTGCAGTTCCAATACGACGCGCCAGTCACGGAGCAGCACGTGCGGCTGCTGTGGCGCCGCAGTCAATCGCCACAACTGCGCTCGTTCGGCGACATACCGCCGCCCACCATCACGGCTGACGGATCGTCGCGGCAATATGAATGGTCGCGGCGCAACGTCCCCGCGCTGCGGATCGAGAGCGATCTCCCGGACTGGTTCGTCGCCTATCCCACGATTCAGATCAGCGATTTCGCGTCGTGGCGCGCGGTGGCCGCATGGGGCGACTCCCTGTTCGCCAACGCCACGCTGCCGCCGGCCTTGCGCGACGTCGTGGAACGGATTCGCTCCTCGTCCGAGTCCGACGAACGACGCGCGCTGCAAGCCCTGCGCTGGGTGCAGGACGAGATCCGCTATACCGGCGTCGAGATCGGCGTCAACTCACACAAGCCCTTCAGCCCGGCGGTCGTCATCAAGCGCCGCTACGGCGATTGCAAGGACAAGGCGCTCCTGCTCGTGACCATGCTGCGCGCGCTCGGGATTGCGGCGCATCCCGCGCTGGTGAGCACGACCTACGGCGGGCACGAGGGCGATTACGCGCCGACGGCGGCGCTCTTCGACCACGCGATCGTCGCGCTGCTGTTGAACGGCCGACAGTACTGGATCGACCCCACGGACGTGGATCAGCGCGGCGGGATTGCGGATGTTGCGGCCTACTACGGGTCGGGACTGGTTTTGGGAGGATCCAGCGACTCGCTGTCCACCATGCCGGACCTGCGGCCTTCCCATCCGACGACCGACATCGTCGTCTCGTTCGACATCGGTGCTGTCAACGCGCCCACGACGATGAAAGTGGAGACGAGCTATTTCGGGCGCAGCGCGAACCGGATGCGCGCATCGCGGAAGCGCTCCTCGAGCGAGGAGCTGCAACAGAGCTACCTCGAATACTACGCCAAGCTGTATCCGTCGATCCGGTCAGAGCAGCCCCTCACCGTGCAGGACGACGAGGCGGGGAATGTCCTGCGATCCGTCGAGCACTACACCATTCCGAACTTCTGGACCGGAGACTCGACGGACGGCCAGGGGCTCACGGGGAAATTCGAGCCGTTGGAACTGTCGAGTCTGATTCCCGCAGCGACCGCCGGCGGGCGGACGATGCCGCTGGGCGTGTCGCATCCGGTGCACGTGCGATACGTGATCAAGGCGCACCTCGAGAACGGTTGGTCGATTCGGAACCGTCATGCGGACGTCGCGACTCCGGGCGCCAAGTTCAAGTTTGACGTCAGTGCGAAAAACAAGGTCCTGACCCTGTTCTACGAGTACGAGACACTCGCCGACCACGTCTTGCCGGCCGCGACGACCGATCACGGCAAGGGGATGGCACGCATATCCGACATGATGGTCTTTACGGTCACACCACCCAGTCAATCCGGCCGGGACAAGGGGCACATCAATTGGCCCGTGTTGTTCGCTGGGTTGTGTGCGCTGCTGTTGGCGTCGATGGCAGCACTACGCGTCTCGCGGTCTCCGCTCGCGCTCGCGAGCGCCGGCTCCCCTGCCAGAGTATCGGCGCCTCCGGCATCGGGCGAGGTCTTTCGAAGCGAGCTCCCGCGCGAGGACCCGGTGGGCTTGGGAGGATGGCTGGTACTGGTCGGCTTCGGGGTAACGCTCTCGCCGCTGCGAGTCCTGTTCACCATGATCAAGTCATTGCCCGGCTATTCAGCGTCGACCTGGGCGGCGCTGACGACTCCGGGCGCGCCGGCATATCACGCCCTTTGGGCTCCGGGGCTCCTGATCGAATTGGTCGCGAACATCACGCTGCTCGTCTTCGCCTGCCTGTTGATTTACCTGTTCTACCGTAAGAAGCGACAATTCCCGATCGTCTTCATCGGGGTCATGCTCCTGAACGTGTTCATCATCCTGTTCGATGCCGCGCTGATGCGGGCAATCCCCGGCGACGAGCCTGGCTCGACCGGCCTCGGAGCAATCCTCCCGGGCCTGATCTGGAGCGTGTACATGCTGCGTTCGCGTCGCGTGCGGAACACGTTTGTCCACTGAGGCGTTAGGCCATCATGTCAATTCGCGCCGTCAAGTCCATTTCTCAGTCGCAGCTCACTCTCGAAGGGGCCGGCGTCAAGCTGCGCCGCGCCTTCGGATTCGGGAAAACCAGCGACTTCGATCCGTTCCTTCTTCTGGATGACTTTCGCAACGAGCATCCCGAGGACTACCTCCCCGGATTCCCGTGGCATCCGCATCGCGGCATCGAGACGATTACCTATGTCCTGAGTGGCAGCGTGCACCACGGCGACAGCCTGGGCAACACAGGGACGATGGGGGCGGGCGACGTGCAGTGGATGACGGCCGGCAGCGGTATCCTGCACCAGGAGATGCCGAAGGGTGATGAGCACGGCCGGATGCACGGCTTCCAGCTCTGGGCCAATCTGCCGCGCAACCTGAAGATGACCGATCCGCGCTATCAGGACATTCACGCGAAGGAAATTCCCGAAGTCGTCGATGACGACGGCACGCGGGTGCGCATCGTGGCGGGCGAGTTCTGGGGGAAAAGGGGCCCGGTCGAGGGCGTGGCCGCCGATCCGCGCTATCTGGACATCTGGATTCCGCCGCGCGTGCGCCAGACGATTCCGGTCGAAGCGTCGCGTCACGCGTTTGCCTACGTGTTCGAGGGCGATGGGACGTTCCGCGACGCATCTGCGCCACAGGGCGTGCAGACCGACCGCGTGTCGGCGGGCGGGCGGGACGCCGGGACCGAAAGCAAGTATGAGACCGGCAATCGCTCGCTCGTCCTGTTCGACTCCGGCGACGAAATCAGAGTGCAGGCCGGCGAGCAGGGGATGCGGTTCCTGCTCGTGTCGGGTCAGCCGCTGCAGGAGCCCGTGGCGTGGCAGGGGCCGATCGTCATGAACACGCGGGAAGAGCTGATCCACGCCTACGACGAGCTGCGGCGCGGGACGTTCATCAAGAAGGGCTGATCGCGCTAGCGGTCTTGGTTTGGGGGCGGTTATCGTTCACGCCCTATGTGGACCTTTCTCCGGCGCATCAGCCTCACCCAGTGGATTTTGATCGGCATGGTCGTCGGCACGTTCGTTGGGTGGGCGTGGCCGGGCTTTGCCGCATCGCTGCGCCCGCTGTCCACGACGTTCCTGCGCATGATCAAGTCGATCATCGTGCCGATCATCTTCGGGACGCTGGTCGTCGGCATCGCCGGGCATGGCGACGACATGAAACGCGTCGGCCGGCTCGCGTTCAAGTCGCTCGTGTACTTCGAAATCGTGACGACGTTGGCCCTGTTCATCGGCTTGCTCGCGGTGAACCTGGTCAAGCCGGGCGTCGGCGTGGAGCTGCCGCCGCCCGCCGCTGGTGCGCCCGTGCCGGGGAGTGGGCAACCGACGGTCGCGAGCGTCCTCGAGCACATCGTCCCGCAGAGCTTTTTCGAGGCGGCCGTCTCCAATCAAGTGCTGCAGATCGTCTTCTTCTCGGTGATCTTCGCGGTTGGCCTGTCGCAGGTCCGCGGGCGGCCCAAGGAAGCGATGCTCGGATTCTGCGAGGGCCTGGCCGAAACCATGTTCAAGTTCACGGCGATCGTCATGAAGTTCGCGCCGATCGGCATCGGCGCGGCGATCGCGGTCACGGTGGGGCACAGCGGACTCGACGTCCTGAAAAATCTCGGCTTGTTGGTGCTGACGCTGTACGGCGCCCTCGTCGTGTTTGGACTGCTCGTGTTGCTCCCGGTTGCCCGGCTGGCTCGGGTCCCGCTCCGCCCGTTCCTCAGCGCCGTCAAAGAGCCGGCGCTGATAGCGTTCTCGACGACGTCGTCCGAGGCCGCGCTGCCGAAGGCGATGGAGCGCATGGAGGCCATCGGCGTGCCACGCCGGATCGTCGCGTTCGTGATGCCGACCGGCTACTCGTTCAATCTCGACGGCAGCACCTTGTATCTGGCGGTCGCGTCGATCTTCGCGGCTCAGGCCGCCGGCGTGCACCTCTCCATCGGCCAGCAGCTGCTGATGATGTTCACGCTGATGGTGACGACAAAAGGCGTCGCGGCGGTGCCGCGCGCCTCGCTCGTCATTCTGGCGGGGACGCTCGCGTCGTTCCATCTGCCGCTCGAGGCGATCGCGGTCATTCTCGGCGTCGACGAGCTGATGGACATGGCGCGCACCACAGTCAACCTCGTCGGCAACTGCCTCGCCACGGTCGTCATGGGCCGGTGGGAAGGGGAATTCGACGATCGCAAGGCCGAGGCGTACTTGCAACAACAGCCAGCGGTCGCCGCGTAAGAGCGGAAGTGACCACGCGCAATACCCTCGACATCCCCCCGGATCTCCAGGCGGCCCTCGCCGACCGCTACACCCTGCGCCGGATCCTCGGGCGCGGCGGAATGGCCACGGTCTATCTCGCCGACGACAAGAAGCACCGCCGCGCCGTCGCCCTGAAGGTGCTGTTACCCGGGCTCGCCGCCTACCTCGGCGTCGAGCGGTTCCTCAAGGAAATCCAGATCGCGGCGCGGCTCACGCACCCGCACATCCTTGCGCTGCACGACTCAGGGGAAGCGGCCGGCTTCCTGTACTACGTGATGCCGTACATCGATGGCGCCTCGCTGCGCCAGCAGCTCGAAGCCGCGCCGCGTCGCGCGCTGTCGCAGCAACAGGCGCTCGCCATCGCCGAACCCGTCGCCAACGCGCTCTCGTACGCGCACCGCATGGGCGTGCTGCATCGCGACATCAAGCCGGAGAACATCCTGTTCTCGCAGGAACACCCCATCGTCGCCGACTTTGGGATTGCCAAAGCGGTGAGCACCGCGGGCGGCGCCAACATCACGAGAACCGGATTCCCCGTGGGCACGCCGGGCTACATGAGTCCGGAGCAGGCGGCAGGCCTGACCGAGCTGGACGAGCGTACGGATGTCTACAGCCTGGCGGTCGTGATCTACGAAATGCTGGTCGGGGAGATCCCCGGTCGCTGGCCCACGGAAGATGCGGTGCGCGCCGGCCGATTTCTCGAGGCCACGCCTTCGCATCGGACCAGGCTGACGGGCGTTGGGGCACGGATCGAAAGCGCGCTGGTCCGGGGTCTTGCGATTCGTCACGATCAACGCACCGCCACTCCCGACACGCTGATGGAAGAATTGACCCGCGGGAATTCGGGCCCGCGCCGCCGCTACGACAGAGACGAAGTCGAGGAAATCGTCAAGCGTGCCACTGAACTGGAAGCGAACAAGACGGCGTCGGGGGGGGGCGCCATGACGATCGGAGGCGTCGAAGCACTCGCCGGCGAGGTCGGTGTCGCGCCCGAGCTGGTGCGGGCGGCCGCGGAGACGATCCGCCGCCCCGCGACGCCCAATCCTCCCGGCCGACCGGCGAACGTGCCCAATCCCTGGATCGCGGGACCCACCCGGCTGCTGTTCGAGCGGGTCGTCGACGGTGAGCTTCCGGAGGAGGAGTACGAGACCGTCGTCGATGAAATCCGGCAGATGCTGCAGGACGCGGGGCAGGTCACGCAATTCGGGCGCTCGTTTACATGGTCGGCCGCTCGTCCGGGCTCGAACAGCGGGGTGCGGCGCAGCCTGGAGATCACGGTTTCGATCCGCGGGGGCCGCACCCGCATCACAGTTCAGGAAAGTCTCGCGAACCTGATTGGGGGCGTCTACGGCGGCATTGGCGGCGGCATGGGCGGCGGCGGCATGGGCCCCATGCTCGGGATCGCCGCGGGCGCGCTGCACTTGGGGCCGCTGACCGTGTTGCTCGTGCCGGTGTGGCTGGGCATCACCTACGCGACGGCGCGGTATGTGTACCGCCGCTCGACCGGGAAAAAAGCCGCCGAGCTCGAGGACCTCGCCCATCGGCTCGCCGCGCTTATCACCGAGCTCGTCGTCGTCCCGCACAGACTTAAACCGTAATGCAGATGGCTGACTAGAACGCGATCCGCCACTCGAGTCGCACCGCGCCGTTCGGCTCCGCGAGCAACTTCGGCGGGTGACGGTGGACGATGGTCGCAGTCGTGATCCCGACGGTCGCACCCGCCAGCACGTCCGACAGCCAATGGCGTTCGTCATTGAGCCGGGACCACGCGGTGCCGGTGGCGAAGGTGTAGAGGGCGGCGCTGACCCAGCCGTTCTTGATCTCATTCGAAAGCGACGTCGCCAGCGCGAACGCCATCGTCGCGTGTCCCGACGGGAAAGAATCGTGGCCTGAGAACGGCTTGAAGAGGTAAGGGTTGTCGGTTTCTGCCGGCCGGTAACGCCCCGTGCCCAGCTTGATCGCGCCCGTTGTCAAGCCGGCGGCAACTATCGAGAGCAGGACACGACCCCCGCTGCGCTGCACTTCCGGTTTTCCGGCGATCGTGCCAGCCACGAGAATGCCGCCACCAATCCCAAACGTGACCTCGGGCTCACCGCCGTAGCGGAAGATTCGCGCGAGATCGTCGCTTTGCGCAGTGCGGCGGTCCTGTACCCAATCGTTCACCGCGCCGTCGGCGAGGCTCGCGGTCGCAATCGCGCCGATCACCAGTACGGGCTGCCACCAGCGGACGCCTTCGGCTTGCGCGTGGGAGCTGCCGGCGAGGGCGAGCTGCAGCGTGAGGGCTACGCAGACCCCCCACCATCGCACCACGCGCACTAGCGCTCGATGGCCTCGATGTCGATCGTGATCCGCACGTCGTCGCCGACCACCTGCGCCCCCTCCATCAGGCGGTTCAAGGTAATCCCGTAGTCCTGGCGTTTGATCGTGGCGGTCGCGGTGAACGCGGTGCGGCGGCCGCGGGGCGTCGCTAACACACCAGCGACCTCGGCGTCCAGCACGACGGTTCGGGTGGTGCCCCGCAGCGTCAGATCACCCGTGATCCGCAGCCGACCGTCTCCGGCGCGCTCCACCTTCTTGCTCGTAAACGCGATCTCCGGAAAACTGTCGGTCGCGAGGTAATTGCTCGAGCGCAGATCGTTATCGCGGCGCTCGTTGTCGGTGTCGACGCTCGCCGTTTGAATGCGCGCGACCACGCTCGCGGCTTCGGGGTTCGCGGGATCGTAGTTCAGATCGATGGCCCACTGCTTGAACGTGCCGTTGACCCAGGTGATGCCGAGGTGGCGAACCCGGAAGCCGACCGCGCTGTGCGCGGGGTCGGCGGCCCATTTGTTCGTCGGTGCGGGCGGTGGAGCGGGCTGTGCCGCTTGCAGCAGGGCGAGCAGAAGAAATGGTTTCATGGGTTTTAAGATAGCGCCGCGAACGCCGCAATGACGGCGATGATCACGCCCAAGCCGATCTTGGCCGCCGCCGCGGCGGCGCGGCCGACGACGGACCCCCAGCCGGCGCGTGTCGCGACGTCCAGCCGGCGCGAGGCGCTGTATTCGAACAACGCCGCGCCGATGAACGAGCCAAGGAATGCGCCGATCACACTGCCGATCACCGGGATCGGCACGCCGATGACGGCGCCCACGATGCCACCGATGAGCGCGCCCCAGCCCGAGCGACTCGAGCCGCCGTAGCGCTGGGCGAACCGGAATCCCAGCCAGCTTTCGATGATCTCGCCGGTGAGCGCCAGCGCCAGCACGAGCGCAATCAGTGTGACGCTGAGCGAACGAAAATCCGTGAGCCAGCCATAGACGAGGATCGCGCCGACCATCACCCACAGGCCCGGCAATCCCAGCGGGACGAGGAGCAGCCCCGTCACGAGCCCCACTATCAGAATGGCAATTGCCAGCCCGTCCATGTCACAAAATTACGTTGCCGCTTCTTGCGGAGTGTCCATTCCGGCTGTCTTATTGGCGTCAGGGAGCGCAAACACACTACCCGTAGCTGGATTGTTCCGTGCCTCCAGTGGACGAACCCCGGACCCCGGAGTCCGGCGAAACGCTGATCCTGTCGGACGGGCGCCGTTTTCGCGTGTCGCGTGCGGAGGCTGGGGTTCGCGGCTGGTGGTTCACGGCCAGCGCGCAGGATGGTTCGTGCGTCCTCCAAGGCAATCTCGCACTCGAATGGGACCCCCGCGCGCGGGTGTGGCGGCCCAAAGGCACGCTGCCCTCCGACGTTTCCGACATTGCGCTGCCGCCGTCGATGCGCAGCGCGCCCTCGGCAAAGCGCAAGCAATTGGATTAGCCTGGACGGGACATGACATGACACCCTCTCGCGGAAAGCATGACGGCGGGCGGGGGCGGGGGCGAGGGCGAGGGCGGGGGGGTGGGGGGGCGGGGGGCGGGGGGGCCTAGCGGGTACCGGGCAGTTGCTGACCGACGACCCACTTCACGATGCGCCCCGGCTCGAGCGGCGTGTTTTCTTCCACCTGATTGATCAGTGCCAGGGTCGCTACGGGTGCCGGTGACGGACGCTGCCGAGCGAGCTCGGCCAGGGTCGTGCGCCGATCGAGCGTGAAGACGCTGAGGTGCTGCGGCTGCACGTTGAGCAACGCCGGATCGGTGAGCGGTTCAAAGCTGCCGAGCGCGCGCTGCGCGGTCGCCTGATGGTCGGCCCACGTCGCCTCGGTGCCGTAGGCGAGGAGCCGGTACACACTGTTGCCGTACTCGACGAACACGGCGTTGCCGCGCAGCGTGCCTTGCTCGGTGGCCGCCGCAAATGGCGCCGACGCCGCCGTCAGTCCGTTGACCTTCCCGCCCGTCAGCGTGCCGGCTTGTACGCCCTGTTGGTCCAGGAACGCGCGCGCGGCCGCCTGGGCGCTCGATCCCGCTGCCAGCTTCAGCTCGATGATCGCATCCTGCTGCGGGCTTTGCGCCCCGACGGTCTGTTTCGTGTTCGCCACCTGCCAGCCGCTGGGGAAGGCGATGCGAAACTTGAGATCGGGGTGGAAGAACTCGGTGTTCTTGAAGAATCCTTCGCGCGGGTTCATGCCGAAGATGATGCCGTCGATGCGCCGCTCGTAGCCCTCGCGGTTCACGGTGGCGCGCGAGAAGTCGGTCTGCGTCCCTGAGAGGATCGCGTTGATGTGCTCGATGCGGTTCGCCGGTGCCGGATGCGTCGCGAGCCATTCGGGCAGCTTGCCGCCACTCTCCGTTTCGATCTTGTCGAGCATCTGCATGACCCGAATCATCTCGCGCGAGTCGTAATTGGCGCGGCTCGAGTAGCGAATGCCGAGCTGGTCGGCCTGGCTCTCGTCGTCACGGGAGAATTTGAGGAACAGGACCTGGAGCGCCTGGCCGGCCTGACCGGCGTACTGCGCGATCCGGGAGCTGGCGATGCTGCCGATCGCGAGGCCCAGGCCCGCGAGCTGTTGCTGGGTCATCTGCTGCGCCGTGTGGCGCGCCGTGACGTGGCCGATTTCGTGGCCCATCACCGTCGCGAGCTCCGCCTCGCTCGTCATGTGCGCCAGGATGCCGCGCGTGATGTAGACGTGGCCGCCCGGAATGGCGAACGCATTGACGCTGGGATCATCGACCACGCGGAACGTCCACGCGAGGTTGGGCCGCTCGGAGGTCGCCGCGAGCTTTCTGCCGAGGTCCGCGACATAGGTTTGGAGCGCGGGATCGGGGTACACGCCGATCGACTGGACGACCTGGCTGTCGTACTGCGCCCCCATCTGAATCTCCTGGCCTTCGCTGACGAGCATCAGCTCGCGCTTGCCGGTCGCGGGATTCACCGCGCAAGCGGTGAGCAGCACCACTCCCACGGCGAAGGTCGCGGTAATGCTGTGCATGAGCTAGCGGACGAATTTGCGACGGTCGCCTTTGGGCGGCGTCTTCTTGTGCGCGTGGGCTGCGATCTGCAGCCGGCTGTGGAGCGCGAGCTTTTCGAGGATGTTGTGCACGTGACTCTTGACCGTGTAGGTCGCGATGTTGAGCCGCTGCGCGATTTCCTTGTTGCTCAGCCCCTCGGCGATCAGGTCGGTGATCTGGTGCTCGCGTTTGGTCATGCGCACCGATGCCATCATCGGCGTGTTTCGCAGGACCGAGGCCTGCTTGGCGATGTGGGAGAGCAGGGTACCGGTGAGCTGCGGCGGGACCACATCGCCGCCGTTGGCGACCTGCCGGATCGTGTTGGTGAGGTCCTCGAGCGCCGCGTCCTTGGCGATGAATCCATTGGCGCCGCGTTTGATGAAGTCGATGACGTCCTCTTCTTCCGGCAGCATGTCCATCATGATGATGCGCGCGTGCGGGGCCGCTTCCTTGATACTCTCCACCAGCCGTTGGCTGCGGTTGCGACCGAGCGCGGCATCGACGAGCACGACGTTCGGCTTGGTCTCCTGCAGCCGCTGCAGCGCGGACGAGGCCCCCTCGGCGGAGGCGACGACTTTGAATTCGCTTTGCGAATCGAGCAGGGCGGCGAGACCATCACGGAGCAGGCGATTGTCTTCGATGACGAGGATTTGGATGCGCTTCGTAGTCATGTTCGCTGACGGCCCTCGTGCTCTCCAGGGTGGACGAGGTAAACGGCTGGGTGGCGATTGCCTGTCTGAGTCACAGGTATTAGTCAAAACGGGCGATCAAGGTTCCGGGCTCATCCTTTGGGATGAGACGAGAAATCTAGCGTCTCATCCCCCAAAAGGAACGCGGCGCTCTTGGGGAGCGCCGCGCTGTCTTCAGGTGCCGCGGGAGCGGTTAGAGCTTCACGACGTTCTGCGCCGCCGGGCCCTTCTGGGCTTGCACGATTTCGAACTCAACGCGCTGGCCTTCGGTCAGCGACTTGAACCCTTCTCCCTGGATCGCGGTGTGATGCACGAAGCAGTCCTTGCCGCCGTTCTCGGGCGTGATGAAGCCAAAGCCCTTCGCGTCGTTGAACCACTTCACGGTACCGGTGATACGTGCCATCTGTTCGTTACTCCTAGCTTGTACGTTTCCGGCGGCGAGCAGCCTTGCTCTTGCGCCGCCGTTGAACGGCGGGACTCTCGTAGAAGCGTTTCTTCTTCATGTCCTGAAACACCCCGGCCCTGGTGATCTCCCGGCGGAACTTCTTCAGCACCGCGTCCAGCCGGTCGGTCTCGTTCAGCGTGACTTCCATGCGGGTCCTTTTCAGGATTGAGAGCTGGTCCAGAAACAGGACGAGGACCAAGGCGGAAGCCCAGGTCCTCGATCAAGTCCACTGGTTACAGTCACGACACCGTGCCGTGACCCCTTCGCTCGCCCGAAGGATCATCACTGGGCGGAGTTAAGTCAATGGCCGGGCGCGTAGACCACCCCGGAAGCGGTGAGTAACATTCAGCAAACGTTCGCCGGACTCCCGGACATGAAGCGCTGGCCCGTCGTGCTTCTCGCCGTCTTGCAAGTCATGATCACGCGGCCCATCGCCGCACAAGACCCGGCGCGGGACACGCTGCCGGACTCGACACGCTCCCGCTCCATCCTGCCCGGCATGCGCCTCCGCGAGCTGCCGATCGACGACGCGCGCCATGGATTGGTGCTCGTGCCCGGCGTGCGATTGACGGGAACCGACATCGGCGTCACCCCATTCGCCGCGCTCAGCATCCGCGGCAACAGTGCGGCGCGCGGCAACGTCTACGTGGACGGCGCTTCATTGCGTTTTCAGACGCGCGCGGGCGCCGGTGTTGCGCCTGCGCTCAGCTCGATCGACGAAGTCTCGGTTCTCACCGGTGTCGCCCCCGCGTGGCTGGGCGATGCCTCGGGCGGTGCTATTGCCTACGAAACGCGTAGCGGTGGCCGGCACTGGGACGGCAGCCTCGCGCTCGGCGGGGAGGTCGGCGGAGCGTCGTCCGCGGGATATTCAAGGATCGACGGCAGCGTAGGCGGCCCAATCACGCGCGGTGGGGCGCTCACATTCCTGTTCGCGATGACGCTGCAGAACGAGCGTTCGAGCTATCGCGGGCCTGATGCGTCGGACATTCCCTCGTATCTGCCGGCCGGCGTCGACACCCTGGCGGACACCGGCACGGCGCAGGTGCCGGTGCCGCTGTGGGAACAGGTGAACAACGGACTGCGTCGTCCGATGGATTGGTCGACGCTCGGCCAGTTCCATAGCAAACTGCTGTACCGATGGGGCGCGTCCTCCCGCCTGTCGCTGACCGGGATCGGCGGTGCGCTCGAGCAGCGCGCGTTCCCCGGTCAGGTGGCGGCGGACCCCGCCCTGTATACCGGACACCGGCTACGGTCGGACGCGGTGATTCTCAATTGGCACCAACCGGTCGGCGCCATGCGCGACGGACCGCTGACGTCAGATCTCAATCTCGCGTTCGTCAATCATGGCGACATCTCAGGTCCACTGGACAGCGCGACGGAGCTTGCAACGCGTGAGAGCGGGCTCTGCTTTCCCATCGAATGTTTCCCGGCTCCGCCCAGCCTGAAGTTCGCCGGTGCCGACATTCTCGACTTGCCGGCCCACGATCAACTGGTGCGCGACATTCGCACTAATTCGGGGAGGCGCGGGGTCCCGTTTCTTGGGACGAGGTCCGACGTCACTCAAACTGCGCGTTTGAACCCGTACGGACTGATAAGGGGCTGGCCGACCGCCGGGTATGGCGGGACGCTATCCGACGTCGCCGAGCGGCGCTGGCAGGGTCGCTGGTCGCTCACGTGGCAACCCGGTGCGTCCGAGGTTACCGCGGGGTTCGAGCTTGAGCGCACGCATCTGTCGTCCTATTCCTCCGACATCGTGCGCCAGATCGGGACCGACATTTTCACGGCCGATCCGAGACGCACCGGTCTATTCACCGATGCGCACTTCAAAGTCGAGGGTGGCGTCCTGGACCTCGGACTTCGTTACGACCGGATCTCGCCCGGAGGTGAGCACCCCAACGTTCCCGCGTTCATCTCTTCGAGCGGTGCCGCGTATTGGAACCCCAACGCGGCCACGGACGATACTGCCTACGCGAATTCGGTCAGCCGCACTTTCCAGGCAACGCGCACGCAGTCGGCGTTCTCGCCGCGCATCAGGCTCACCTATCCGGTGACGCCCACAGCGGAGATTCGTCTAGCGTACAGCCGCACGCTCGAACCGCTCGCGTGGGGGACGTTCTTCGCTCGTAGCAATAGCGATTTGAGTTTCACGGACGTGCGTGACCTGTTCGGCCGCGACATCGACTTCGCGTCCGTGGGATTAGCTGAAGGCGGCGTGCGCTTCACGCTCGGCCCTACGTTGCTCGACGTGGGCGTCTATCGAAAGAATTCGCCGATATACATCGGCCGCATTACCACCTTTCACGATCCCAAAGACACCACCTTGGCCGTTGGCATCAACGTGATCACGGTGCTCGATGACACCTATACCGAGGGCATTGACCTGGGTGTGCAGTGGCAGCGAGGGTGGCTGAGTCTGTCCGGCGCTTACTCACTCGCGCATACGACCGGTACCGAGGCGTCTCTGACTGCGCCCTATCGGGCGCCCGTGACAGTGCACACCGCTGCGCTTGGCGCCGTACTCCAGGTCCCGCACGATCTGCGCGGGAGCGCACTCGCATCGGTTGCGCGTGGCATGAGTTTCGTAGTTCTCGGCCGCGTGCAAAGCGGCGAGCCATATACTCTTCTCCAGAACACGGGATCCGGGGTGGTCGCACCCGGCGCGCCATTCAGCTCGTTTCCGGCGGAGGCGTTCAATGCCTCGAGCCTGCCGTGGTTCAAGAAGCTGGATCTCCGCATTGCGAAGACGGCGCGCATCGGCGGACATGATTGGTCGGCCTACGTCGACGCGCGCAACATCCTGGGTCTTTCCAGTCTGACCTCGCTGTTTGCGGAAACGGGTGGGACGACGAATCCACGGCACCAGAACAGCGTCATCGGCGATCCGGTCATCGGGACCGGAGAGTACGCCAACCTGAGGGATGAGGCCGCGAATGCGGGTGCGCTGCAGCCCGACGGGACCACCGTGGACCTCAGCACGTGCGCCACGTGGGCCAGTCAGGCGAACTGCGTATCGCTGATGCGTGTGGAGCAGCGCTTCGGCAATGGTGACCGCAGCTTCACGCTCGCCGAACAGGAAACCGCCTTCGGCTCCTACTACCGCGACTTCTTCGGCGCTTGGCGCTTCTCCGCGCCCGCCAGCGCGGTGCGCATCGGGCTAGCGTTCCAGTTGTAGCCCCTGTTGTAGGAACGCGTGTCACGGTGCAACTTAGGGTCCCCATGCGACCGTTTGTGCTCGTCATCGCGGTTCTCGCCGCGTCCTGCAAGCACCCACGCACCGCGAGTGCGCCGCCGCCGGTGCGCGCCCCGCGCGACAGCACGCGCGTCCGCGTCCCGGCCCCCGCCCGTGACACCGCGCTCGAACAGCGCGCGGCGCGACTCGAGCTGCGCGTGCTGGAGCAGGAGGCGCAGGTGAGCGACCTGCAGACCCGGCTCGACGAAGCGCGGCGCGAAGTGGTGCGCGCGATGGCGAAGCTGCAGTCGCTGGCGACCCGTGCCGAGGCAGCCTCCGGGATGGCGGAAGCGGAGATCGCCCTGCAGGCCCTGCGTTCGACAGGCGGCAACAACTCACCCGTCCCACCGGAATGGAGCCAGGGCAACCAGCTCCTCCAGCTCGCCACCACGGAGTTCGATCAGCAGAACTACGCCGGCGCGCTGTACCTCGCCACCGAAGCCAAGAATGCCGCGGCCGCGGGTCAGCGCCGCGCGACGACTGACGACCGGGCGGCGACGCGCAAGGGCGAGGTGCCGTTCGCGCTGCCGTTACGCGTTCGGACCACGGGGCGCGCCAACCTTCGCGAGGGCCCGGGCAGCAATTTCAAAGTGCTCTTCACCCTCGAGGATGGTGCGGCGCTCGTCGCGTATTCGTATGTCGATCAATGGGTGCGGGTCGTGGGGGATGGCGACCGTACCGGCTGGATCCACCAGACGCTTATCGGCCGGAGGCAATAGGCTTGGGCCGCGCGGCCGCGACCACCCGGTCGCCGCCCGCGCGCTTGGCGAGGTAGAGTGCCGCATCCGCCTCGGCGATCAGCTGGTCCGGCGCGTCGCCATGCATCGGGAACGCCGAAACACCCAGGCTCACGGTGATCTGTCCCTCGGGCGGCTGCTCCTGCTTGATCCGTTTCCGAATCCGCTCCGCGAACTCCGCCGCCCCTTCGATGCCGGTCTCCGGCATCATGATCAGGAACTCTTCGCCCCCATACCGCGCGACAAAGTCCACGTCGCGGCTCGCTTCGCGCATGACTGCCGCCACACGCTTCAGCACGGTGTCGCCGGCGGGGTGGCCAAATTCGTCGTTGTAGCGCTTGAACAAATCGAGATCGGCCATCACGACCGAGAATTCGTGATGCAGGCGCCGCGAGCGCCGGACCTCGTTCTCCAGTACCTCCATCATGCGCAGGCGGTTGAACAGCCCGGTCAGCGGATCGGTGACCGACAACCGCTCGAGCTCGCCGCGACTCTCGCGCAACCGCGCGACCATGTTGTTGAACACTGCGGTGAGGTAGCCGACTTCACCACCCGTGGTCACCGGCAACCCGACGTCGAGATCGCCCTTTGCCACCTTGCCCGCGGCCTGGGTCAGACGGTTGAGCGGACGCACGATCAGCATGCTCAACCCGTAGGCGAGCGCGCCCACGACTGCCAGCAGGAGCGTCACGATCCCCAGCGTCACGTTGCGGAGGCGCGCGACCTGCTGGAACGCTTCGGTGGACGGAATCTCGGCCACGAGCACCCAATTGAGCGCCGGAACGGTGCGGGCACTGCCGACGACGTGATCGCCGCTGAAGCTCGAGAACTGGATGGCGCGCCCCTCGCGGGCGAGCAGCCAGTTCGCGTCTTCGCGCGAATAACCCTGGCGCATCAACTCTCGCGAGCTGCCGCGCGAGCTCACGATGAGCCGTCCGCTGCGCGTGATGAGATAGATCTGCCCGGAGTCGCCGGGCGAAAACCGGCGCAGGGTATCGGCCACGGTGCGCAGATTGACGCGTGACGCGAGCGCCCCGACGAGATGCGCGCCTCCCGCGCCGCGTCCGGTGCGGCGCACGGACATGATCGGCACAAAGACCAGCATCTCGGCATGCGTTCCCGTCGAGTCCCAGTACGGCGCGCCCAGCGCCCACTCGTTCTTGGTCAGCTCGGCGGCCCAGCCGGGAGCGAGCGGCACGCGCGACGGCTGCGACGCGCTGGTCGCCACCACGTGCCCGTGCTGATCGAGGACTAGGAGCTCGGAGTAATCGGAGAACCGCTCGCGTACCGCGTGGAGGTAATCGGTGAGCCGGTTGAAGAAGATGCCGCTGTGGGCCGGCTCTCCCTTGTCCAGCGGAATACGCTCGAGATTCTCCGTCACTTCGTACGAGCTGGAGAATACCCGCAGATCGTAGCGCAGCTCTTTGGTCCACAGATCGACTTCGCGGACCGCCTGCGCGCTGACACCCAGCAATTGTTCCGACGCTTTTGCCTGGAGCGCGCGCTTGTTTTCGATGTAGGAAATCCATACGGTCGTCAGCGACGGGATCAACGTCGCGACGACCCCGAACATGAGCATCTTGGTTCGGATGCCGGCCAGCCAACTCTGCCGCTCCACGGTGCCCACAAGATTCATGCGGCGGATATTATTGCAAGTCAGGTGGCGTAACCGTGCGTGGAATCACATGATGTGACGCACTCCATCTCCTACCGGGAGCATCGCATGTCCCTCAGCCGCCGCTCATTTCTCCACATGAGTGCCGCCGCGCTCGCCGCGCCGGTCGTCACGCCTGCCGGTTCGGCACGACCTGTCGCGCGCCCGTACCGCGCGCTATCGGATTTCGAGCTCGAGGAGCTCAGCGCCGCGCAGCTGCAGGAAGCCATGCGCGCGGGCCGGCACACGGCGCGCTCGATTTGCGCCGCCTACCTCGCGCGGATCGCCGAGCTCGATCCCAAGCTGCACGCGGTGATCGAGACCAATCCGGAGGCACCCGCCATCGCCGACCGCCTGGACGCGGAGCGCACGGCTGGCCGAATGCGCGGACCGCTGCACGGTATTCCAGTCCTGGTCAAGGACAACATCGCGACGGGCGACAGGATGATGACGA
The DNA here is from genome assembly GCA_050264615.1 of Gemmatimonadota bacterium. Taxonomy (GTDB): domain Bacteria; phylum Gemmatimonadota; class Gemmatimonadetes; order Gemmatimonadales; family GWC2-71-9; genus 20CM-2-65-7. The sequence goes on along the minus strand of JBLNGI010000227.1, from coordinate 3,380 downwards.
CCGCAGGTTCGCTCGCGCTCGACGGTGTCACCGCGCCACGGGACGCGCCGCTCGTCGCCCGGCTGCGCGCAGCCGGGGCGGTGATCCTCGGCAAGACGAATCTGTCCGAATGGGCGAACTTCCGGGGCAAGCAGTCCTCGAGCGGCTGGAGCGCGCGCGGCGGCCAATGCGCCAACCCGTACGTGCTCGATCGCAATCCGTGCGGCTCGAGCTCAGGCACCGGGGCCGCGATCGCCGCCAACTTTGCGGCCGTGGGGATCGGCACGGAAACCGACGGGTCGATCGTCTGTCCCTCGGGTGCGTGCTCGCTGGTCGGGGTGAAGCCGACGCTGGGACTGATCGAGGGAGCCGGCATCATCCCCATCGCCCACAGCCAGGATACGGCCGGACCGATGACCCGGACTGTCGCTGACGCGGCCATGCTGCTCGGCGTGCTCGCCGGCCGCGACTACAGCACGAGTCTCCATCCGAATGGGCTGCGCGGCGCCCGAATCGGCGTCGCCCGCAAACAGGTCTTCGGCTACAGTCCCGAAGCCGACCGGCTGGTCGAGGCGGCGATCGACGTGCTGCGCCGCCAGGGCGCCGTGATCGTCGATCCGGCCGACATTCCGCACGTCGGCGACTACGACGATTCCGAGCTCACGGTCCTGCTGTATGAGTTGAAGACCGATCTGGCCAGTTATCTCGCGACATGGGCGCCGAATGCGCGAGTGAAAACGCTGGCGGATGTCATCGCGTTCAATGAGGCAAACACGAATCGTGAGATGCCGTTCTTCGGTCAGGAATTCTTCCTTCAGGCTCAGGAAAAGGGGCCGCTCAGCGATCAGGCCTACCGCGACGCGCTCGCCAAGGATCAGCGGCTGTCAAGAACGGAAGGGCTGGACGTCGTGTTTACGCAGCAGAATCTCGATGCGATCGTTGCGCCGACCGGGAGCCCGCCGTGGCCGACCGATCTCGTGAACGGGGACCACTTCCTGGGCGCAAGCTCGACGCCGTCCGCGGTATCCGGATACGCGAGTGTCACGGTGCCGGTCGGGTACTCGTTCGGGCTGCCGGTGGGGATGTCGTTCATCGGGAAAGCCAACAGCGAGGCTACGCTGCTGAAGCTGGCGTATGCGTACGAGCAGACGGCGAAGCCGCGGCGGCCGCCCAGATTCTTGCCGACGGTCCAGTTCTAGTGCTGTAACGACTTTGGGTCGTGCTGGGGGTGGGGCGGCGGGCGCATCGCGCGTTGCGCGCACGGCGGGCACAGGTGTACTAACCTCGACGAGCAGTCAGAGTGGGTGTGCCGCCGGGCGCGCACGCGCGGGAGCGCCCTAGCCCCACCCCCCGCACCACCGATCGTAGCCCCCCCCCCCCCACCACATCAAAAAACTATCGCAATGGACTGCCCGCAGCAATCCAACGCGCCACGAGCTCGCGCTCCGCGTCCGTCATGCCGGTCTTGTTCGCGAGCGGCATCGTGCGCGTTTCAACCACTCGGACCTGGATTCGCTGCGCGAGCCGCGCGATGCTTTCGGGTGTGTCAAACGTGGCTCCGCCGGGAGCAGGGCCGAATGCGTGGTCGCTCTGATACAGCGAGTGGCAGGGCTGACACCGCTGCTCGATGACGGCACGGACGGCGTAAAACGGCGGGACTGAATCCGCGGTGCTCGAAGCGGACTGCGCGGCCGAGCCTTTCGGCGTCGAGATGAACATCGCTGCCGCCAGCGCCAGGACCGCTGGGACGAGCGCCCATCGACTCGACGCTCCATGACCGATCATTGCATGGCGCACCGCGGCGCCGGCGTAGCAGAGCAGCAGGAGCACGAGCCAGTTCTGTGGGTTCGCGTAGGTGGCTGGGAAATGGTTCGACAGCATGATGAACAACAGCGGGAACGTCATGTAGCTGTTGTGCACGGACCGCACCTTGGCGCGCTCGCCGAGGGTGAAATCGGCGGTACGGCCGACGCGGGTTGCCTCGAGCATCTGCTGCTGCGCAGGGAGAATCCGGACCCAGACGTTCGCGACCATGATCGTACCCAGCAGCGAGCCGACATGCATGAACGCCGCTCGACCGGACAGCACGCCGCACATTCCGTACGATACGAGAGCGAGCAGGGTCAGGGAGATCGTCGCCGCGACGCGTTCTCGCTTGGCGAGCGGCGAGCGCCACAGAAGATCGTAAACGAACCACCCTGCCACGAGCAGGCCGCTGCCGATTGCCATCGCCGTGCCACGGCCGATGCGCGAGACGCCTGGATCGAGGAGGTACGCGCCGGTCAGGTAGTAGACGAGCACGAGCAGCGCGATGCCGGTGATCCAGGTGAACAGCGCTTCGTACTTGAACCAGTGCAGGACGGGCGGTATCTCACCGGGGCCGGGACGGCGCTTCTCGACCTGGTAAAAGCCGCCGCTGTGCACCATCCACAGGTCGCCTTCGACCCCGGGACGCGGCGCCGCGGGCCTGGTGATCGCCCGATCGAGCCAGATGAAGTAGAAGGAGCTGCCGATCCAGGCGATGCCGGCGATGAAGTGTGTCCAGCGCAGCAGCAGATTCGCCCAATCGCCGAGCCAACTGGTCATGGGGGCAGTAATTTCACCGTGAAACTGGCCGCGGCCAGCCCCCGTCTGGCTAGGCGGTCGATCCTTTCAAAAGGGCCCTATGAAGCCTGCGTTCGTGCTCGCCGCAGTGGTATCCTGCGTTCCTCTCCTCGCGTGCAACAATGCCGATGCCAACGACGGTTCGAGCCGGCCGTACAAGGTCGGCGCGGTCGACCGCGGGGAAGTGCGCGTGGTCGTCGAAGAGACGGGGGTGGTTGCCCCCGAGCGCAGCATCGTCGTGAAGTCGCCGATCTCGGGTGTGGTCGATCAGCTCTATGTCCGCGAGGGCGACGAGGTCAAGACGGGGCAAGTGCTCGCGCGGGTCAAACCTGACATCGCGCAGGCGAACAGTCTCGCCCAGCTGCGGAGTGAAATCGCGAAGGCGCGGATCGCGCGCGACAACGCGAAACGCGACTACGATCGGGCGCAACAGCTGTCCGCCATCGGCGGCATTACGCAGGCCGATCTCGATGTCAAGCGCGTGACCTACGAGCAGTCCGAGAACCAGTGGCGCACCGCCGAAGATCAGCTGCAACTCGTGCAACGCTCAGGCGTCACCGCGGGGGATTCGACCGGGGCGATGACGCAGTGGGCGCGCATCACCGCGCCTGCCACGGGCGTCATCATCGGACGCGGCGTCGAAGCGGGCGAGACGGTGGTCGGCGGTACGAGCGCCTTTGGCGGCGGCACCGAACTGTTCACGATGGCGGATCTCTCCACGCTGCTCGTGAAGGCCGCGATCAATGAAGTCGACATCGGCAAGGTGAAACGCGGCGATCGCGTCGCGCTGACCGTTG
>JBLNGI010000226.1:0-6513 GCA_050264615.1 Gemmatimonadota bacterium | reverse complement strand
GCGCTCGTCTTGACCGCCGTTCCGACGATGTCGGCTTGAATCGGGAGCTCGCGACCCCCGCGATCGACCAGGACGGCCAGGGAAATGCGTTTCGGCCGACCGAAGTCGGCCAATTCGTCGAGCGCCGCACGGACGGTGCGGCCGGTGTAGAGCACGTCGTCCACGATGACCGCGTGTTTGTCGGTGAGATCGCCCGGGATTCGGGTTTCACCGATCACGGGGTTCGGCCCGACGGTTCCCAGGTCGTCTCGATACAGAGTGATGTCGAGCGCGCCGCGCGGCACGTCGACGCCTTCTTCCTTTTCTATGAGCTTGGCGATGCGCTCGGCCAGCTCGACCCCGCGTCGCTGAATGCCGATCAGGACGAGACCGTCGGTGCCGTGGGCAAGCTCGAGGATTTCCACTGCCATACGCTGCAACGCCCGCGACATCGCGCGGGCGTCGAGGAGGGTCGTGCGTGCATCGGCTTTGGGTCGGGGCATTCTGAAGCGTAAAAGCTACTTCAGCGGCTGGTGCGCAGGCAACCTCGTTGAAATGAACGGCCCACCAACCGGGGAAAGTGCAGCGGCGCTGGCGGAAATCGCGGCGATGCGTTCCACGAACGGGTTCTCGGCCAGGTTGGCGACGCCGCCGCTGAGGCTCGGTGCAAAGTAGTCATCGTTATTCACATCGATCGTCGTAGGCTCCCACGGAGCCATGCCGCCACCATACATGAGGTCGTTTGGCTCGGGCACATGTGCCGGACTGCCGCTCGTGTGGTGCGGCGCCTCAGGCGAAACGACGCCGAGCGTATGAATCAGATCGTGCAACGCCGCAAACTCCCAGTAACCGGGGGAAGCACCAGGCTGCTGAGCGAGCGATCCCCCGTTGCACGCGCGCAGGTACAGCGCCGCTGTTTGGCCGGTCACCACGGGGGGCCAGGCCGCACCGCCACACGCCGACGCACTGCCGCCGTCGTAGTAGACGAGATAGCGCTTTTCCAACCGAATGAGGCCGGCCGTCGCGAGCTGCCGCTCGATCTCCGAAACGATGTACGGCCCGAGCGATCGCATCTCACTGTCTGAACGACTCAGCTCGAAGAAGGAGACATCCAGCGCGCCCGCGTACCGATCGAAACGAATCTGCAATCCGCCGGCGCGACCCAACCACGCCTGAAAGGCGGCGACGGAATTCGCAATGTCGAGCTCGGTATCGAATCGCCGGTCCGGCGAACCCTGGGGCAGTACGTAGATCACGTGCACCTGTGGGCCGGCGATGTCGTCCAGACGGTCGCCCCGCGAGCGCACGGGCGGTTGTAACGCGACGGCGTTGGCGGTGACGCCCGAGAGTCCCGGCGCGTTGAACGTGAGGGTCTTTGAACCGTAGTCGCCGCGCAGCTGAAGGTCCGTAAAGCGTGCGACGCCCCGTTCGGCGGCGATCGTGACCGTGCCAAGCACCGCGCCATCCCCACCCGACAGGCTGACGGTGACGGGGATCGTTTCCTCGATCAGATGGCCGCGCTGGTCGCGGACCTCGAGGACCGGTTGCTCGCCAAGCGCCGACCCCACCCTCGCCTCGGCTGGTTGGACACGGATCGCCAGGTGGGACGGACTAGAGGAGGTCGACAATGGCCCATCGCTCGAGCAAGCCGACAGCACCACAACGCCTGCAAAAACCACCCGGATCGGTCTCCGGAGAGGGGGGTGGAGGTGCGCCGCACATGCCATCCCCCCCCAGAAAGGCAATCGGTATGCCGCTGCCTGGCGCTACGCCTCCCCTGTGCCCCGCAGGCTTCGAAGCGCCGAGACTCTCGCCCGCTCACACAATTGTGCCATTTCGCCTACGGCACGCCGCGCTCCGTTACGTTCCGGCCGGAGGATAAACCGGGGTCAGTGGGAGCTTCCCACTCAACACCGCCTGCACGTTGGCAATCGCAATCGTCGCCATTTTGCGGCGCGTCTCCCCGGTCGCGCTACCGATATGCGGCAACAGTACCGTGCGAGGCGCGGCCAACAGCCGGGGATGGATCGAGGGCTCCTCGGCATAAACATCGAGCCCGGCGGCGCCGAGCCGGCCGTCCTCGAGGGACTGCGCGAGCGCCTCCTCGCGCACCAAGTCGCCCCGGGACGTGTTGATGAGAACAGCGCCCGGCTTCATACGCCCCAGCGTTTCGGCGTTGATGATGCCTTTCGTCTCCGGCGACGACGGGACGTGCAGACTCACGATGTCGCTGTCGTTGAGGAGGCGGCGCAGCTGCACGCGGGCGGCGCCCGTGTCGCGCTCGAAATCGGGTTTGGCGGTCCGAGCCGTGTACAGGATGCGCAACCCAAACGCCGGCGCGCGGCGGCCGACCGCCTGCCCAATCCTCCCGGCGCCGAGCAGGCCGAGCGTGTGACCGCGCAACTCGAGACCCAGAAGCTGCTCGGGATGCCAGCCGGTCCATTTGCCGCTGCGGACCAGATCCACGCCCTCGACGAGCCGGCGCGCCGTCGCCAGAATCAGCGCCCACGTGAGATCCGCGGTCGCATCGGTGAGAACCCCGGGCGTGTTTGTCACAAGCACGCCACGCATCTCGGCGGCCACCACATCCACGTTGTTGTACCCGACGGCCACGTTGGCCACGATGCGGAGCTTCGGCAGGTTCTTGAGCTCGGTGCCGCCCATCCAGCGAGTGAGCAGTGGAACGATGGCGACCCAGTCACCTCTTGGGGTCGGCTCACCGGAGGCGAGCCAGGTAACGTCGAGGCCCGCGAGCTCCGCCGGCTCGAGCAGGTTGCTGAGCTCCGCGGCAACTAAGACACGGTGAGGCATGGGCGGCGAGGTGGGGCGGCGGTGAGGTGAAGCGGCGGCGAGGGGCGGCAAAACCATGATGGCCGCGACGAAACGATTACGCGACTGGCGGCGAATCTCCTATTAAGTCGCATGGCACCTCACAAACGGTTTATTGCGTGGCAGGAGTGTCATAAGCTCGTACTCGCCGTCTACAAAGCAACGGCTTCCTTTCCGAAGCACGAGCTCTATGGCCTCACTTCACAATCGCGACGCGCGGCATTCTCCGGCGCCGCGAATATCGTCGAAGGCGCATCGCGGAAGGGCCGGAACGAGTTTCGGCATTACCTCGATATTGCACTGGGATCTCTGTGTGAGCTCGAGTATGCCCTAGAGGTCGCGGCTGCACTCGAATACTTCAAACCCGAAGTGGCCTCGAGTCTACTCAGACAGCAGCAGCGTGCTCGGTTCTTCACGTGGAAACTCAAACAATCGATGCGCTAGCCGTTGCCGCCCCTCGCCGCCGCCTTACCACGCCGCCGCTTCAGTCGCCGCCGATTTTCAATCCTCGTGGGCCCACGTATTCCGACTGCGGCCGGATCAGATGGTCCTCCGCATGCTGTTCGATGACATGCGCGCACCAACCGGCCACACGGCCACACGCAAACGTCGCCACGAACGAGCGCGGATCGAGACCCAGCGCCTGCAGCACGAGCGCCGTGAAGAACTCGACGTTGGTCCGCAGGTTGCGGCCCGGTTTTACTTCCTCGAGGACCCGTAACGCCGTCTGCTCCACCGACCGCGCCAGATCGAACAGCTTGCGATCCTCGAGCGCGGCGCTGCTCATGGAGTCCGCCGCCTTGCTGAGGACGTCGGCGCGGGGATCGCGCACCTTGTAGACGCGGTGCCCGAAGCCCATAATCCGCCGGCCCGCGGCCAGCTCATTGCGAACCCAGTGCTCGGCCTGATCGGCCGACTTGATGCTCTTCAGCATCTCGAGCACCGGCCCCGGCGCCCCCCCGTGCAGCGGTCCCTTGAGCGCTCCGATCGCCCCCGTCACCGCGCTGACCATGTCGGAGCGCGTGCTGGCGATGACCCGCGCCGCGAACGTGGACGCATTCATCCCATGGTCGATGACCGTGACCCAATAGGTGTCGATCGCCCGCGCGGCGATCGGGTCAGGTTCCTTGCCGTGGACCATATAGAGGAAGTTGGCGGCGTGCGTCAGGTCGGCCCGCGGCGCGATCGGCTGCTTCCCCGCGCTGAGCCGGGCATGCGCGGCGACGATGGTCGGAAAGCGCGCGGTCAGCCGCTTCGCCGCCTGGAGGTCGTCCTCGGGGTTGATGCCACCGGGATTGTGGAGATCGAGCGACAGCGTCGCGCACGCCATGCGGAGCGCATCGATCGGCGGCGTCTGTGCGGCCGCCTGAACAACGTGCATCGCTTCGTCGGGCAGCGCCCGCAACCCGGCGATTTCACGCCGCAGGCTCGTTAATTCGTCCGGCGACGGCAGCCGCCCGCGCCAGAGCAAGTGCGCCGCGCCTTCGAAGCTGACGCGGCCGGCGAGCTCGCTGAGCTCGTAGCCGCCGATGATGAGCTTTCCAGCCTGGCCATCAACGTGGCTCAGGCGTGTTTGTGCAGCGACAACTCCGTCGAGGCCTCGTGGCTTTACCGGCGCGCCGATGTGAGCTCCTTTACAAGCTGGTAGATGTACTCGGCTCCGTCGTAGTAGTCCTGCACACCGATGCGCTCATCCTTCCCATGCGCTCGCACGTCATTGATGTCAACGAATACTCCCGACACGCCGTAGACCGGAATCCCGGCGTTCCGCAGATACAATCCATCGGTCGCTCCGGTTTCCATCACCGGTATGACGGGGATGTTCCACAATCGTTTCGTGACCCGCTCGATCTGACTCATGACCTCCGGCTTCAGAGCGGCCAAGGGACTCGGGTTCGCGGGACTCACCACGCTGATCGCCACGGCGGTATCAGCCACGACCCGAGTGAGGGCCTCCTGCACCTCCGCTTGCGGAGTCCCCGGCAACATCCGGCAGTTGATCGTGGCAGTCGCGGACTGCGGCAAGGCATTCTCCGCATGTCCACCCGTCAATTGCGTCGCGATGCAGGTCGTGCGGAACTGCGCGTTGTACAGCGGGCTGGCGTCGGAGAGCCGGCGGATCGCGGCGGTGTCGCCGGTGCCGGCCGCGGCCATGTCGGTCGCCAGCTGGCCCTGCTGGAGCTGGGCCATGCGGGGAAAGAACGCGCGGGTGATCTCGTTGAGGCGCGCGGGAAACTCGTAGGCGCTCACGCGCCCCAGCGCGGCCGCCAGGCGGTAAATCGCGTTGTCCTTGGTCGGGAGCGAGCTGTGCCCGCCGGGATTGTGCACTTCCAGCTTGAACGTGACGTAGACTTTCTCGGCCGCCTGCACCGACCGGAACAGGCGCTTCCCGTTCACCATCACCGGGTCGCCGGCGTCCATGTTGATCACGTACTCCGCGTCGATCAGCTCGCGGTGGTTCTCGAGCAGCCACGCGACGCCGTTGTAATCGCTGCCCCCCTCCTCGCCGGTCGTCAGCGCGAGGATCAGATCCCGATTCGGGCGATAGCCTTCCTGCTTGAGGCGCGCGAGCGTCGCGACGAGGATCGCGGCGCCGTCTTTGACATCGAGCGTGCCGCGGCCGTAAAAGAACCCGTCCTGCTCGGTGAGCTTGAACGGATCGAGCGACCAGTCCTCGCGCCGAGCCTCGACCACGTCGATATGCGCGAGCAGCAGGATCGGCTTCAGCCTGCTCCCCGCCGGGCCGCGATAGCGCGCTACGAGGTTGTGGTTCGGGGAGCCGGCCGACCCGATGATCTGCACGTCGGCCGGCGCGAAGCCGGCCTTGAGGAGCCAGTCGGCCATGGCTTTCGACGCCGTGGTGGTACTCCCGCTCGAGCCGGTCGTGTTGATCTTGATGAGCTGCTCGAAGATGTCGCGGGCGCGCTGGTCGTTGGCGGACAGCGTGCGTTGTGCTTGCGCCGGCCGCAACGCCAGGAAACTCAATACGATCAGCAGTCCACCACGTCTCATTTCTTTCTCCCTTGGGCTCGATTGCTCCACGCGACCTTCAAGGCTTCACGAACAGCGGACTTCTTGGCCGTGCGCAACGTCACGCGCGTGCTCCCGTTCTTGCCCCAGCCGCCCGGGACCGGCGTAAACGTCCTGGGCTCCGTGCGCACAAATAGCTCCTGCTGCTCGGGCGTCAACAGCACAACCCCGAAACCGCCCCGCGGGTAACCGAGGGTTGCGAAGATCCTGCCACTCACCCGGAAATCGGGATGTCCCATGTGCGCCGCTTCGATCGCCTCCGGGAGACTCAGCGCGAGCCGGCGGAATTCGGTGGCGGTCACGGTCGCCACTGCACGACGACGAACAATCCGAAATTGTGTTGCACGTCGCCGCCGAAATTGGTGGCGTTGATCGTCTGACTCGGGATGAAGGCAAGGTCGTCCTCGATCGTCCCGACCGCGGCGATATGGCGGGAGAACGGATATCGAATCGCCAGTGCCGCACCCAGGAACGCAGCGTTCGCGAGGTCGGCATTGAAGCTCGGCGTCTTGCCACGTACCAGCAGACCGCCGCTGAGCTTGAACAGGTACTGCTGTTGATGCGTTTCGTCGTCGTAGAACGCTTCCTGGAACGAGTGGTGCCACGCGAACCCCAGAAACTGGCGCGCGTACTTCCCCAAGTCCTCGCTCGTGCTCCGGCTGTTGCTCTGGCGGG
>JBLNGI010000225.1:0-9507 GCA_050264615.1 Gemmatimonadota bacterium | reverse complement strand
CTTCGACAAGTTTGTGCCCGCGAGCCGTTCGAGCCCGGTGCTGATCATCGACGACCCCGCGAACATCGAGGTGGTCAACTGGACGTCGCCGCGGGCGGTGCCTCAGTGAACTGACGCCAGGACGCGTTGCACGAGTCCGTCCACGGCATCGTTGCGGATCCAGCGGGCAACGATCACGAGGTCCTGATCGGGCAATACGCAGATCACATTCACGCCGGCACCCTGATGACAGAAGCTGTTCGCCGGCGCGCTCGGCAGCATGCGGCGCTCGGTGTTCAGGAACCAGTTCATGAAGCCGTAGCCTGGTTGCACCGGGGTGGGCGTCAGCGCCAGCGATACCCATTTCTCGGAGAGGATCTGCCGGTCCTTCCATTTGCCGCGCCGGAGCGTGAGCAGCCCGAACCGGGCTTGATCGAGCGCACTGATGAACATGCCGCCGCCCCAGTGGCCGCCGCCGCTGACCGATTGCATCCGTTCTCCGTCCAGCGTGACCCAGGAATTCTCGTAGCCATACCAGCGCCACGTATTGGACGCGCCGATCGGATCCATCACGTACTCGCGCAGCACCTGGGGGAGCGGGCGGCGCCAGACTTGGAGCGTGGCGTAGGCGAGCAGGTTCACGCGCACATCGTTGTACTTGTACGAGGTCCCCGGCGCATTGTGCTGGCGGGTGACGTATGCAGCGAGGGGCTGGTTGGCCGGGGGCCGGTCGGCCCAATCCGGCTTGCCCCAAAGCGTCCCTTCCCAATCACTGGTCTGTCGCAGCAGGTGATCCCACGTGATGCGCCGGTTGTGTTCCGAGTCGAACTCGCCACTCGGCACGTACTGCACCACGGTGTCGTTCAGGTCGCGAATCAGGCCGCGGTCGTAGGCAAGGCCGACCGTTGTGGAGAGAAAGCTCTTCGTCACGCTGAATGTCATGTCGACGCGGGCCGGCTCCCCCCATGCGGCGACGATGTAGCCGTTGCGCACGATGACCCCGGTCACCGGCCCGCGCGGGGCGAAGGGGCCGACGGGCTCGCTGTGCGGCTCGCGTCCCCAGGTCAAATAGTGGTTTTGCGCGAGGTCGCGCGGTTCCGGCGATTCACTCGCTTTGGCGAATGCAATAGCCGTATCGAGGAGGCGGGCATCCATGCCGACGGCGGCAGGCGCGCGGCGCTCCCACTGGTTGTTTGGTCCCGGATAGTACGCGCTCGCGCGCTTCGGCTGCTGCGCGGCGGCGTGCGTGGGCCACAGGACGGCGACCAGGGTGAGGGGCAGAACGAAGGCAGGCGTTGCGCGGCGTGAGAATGGCATGCGGAAGCCCGGTAGCGGTTGCGGATCACGTGAACGAAGGAAGATTGAATGAGAACAACACCTGAGGTCGCGCGCAATGTCACGATTCCTTGTCGAGGTTCCGCATGAACCCGGCCCCGCCGACTGCATCCGGGCCATCGAGATCTTTCTGAGGACCGGGTCGCATTTCCTCTCGCGGGCGGACTGGGGCTGTTTGGACGGTGTGCATTCGGCCTGGATGATTGTCGATGTCGACAGTAAAGACGAGGCTCGGGCGATCGTGCCCTCGGCCTACCGCGCCGAGGCACGGATCGTTCAGCTGAACACGTTCACCGCGGCCCAGGTCGCCGAGCTGCGCAGTCAGCATATTCCTTGACCGAGTACGTGGTGAGCAGGCAAGCGGCGTTGAGCCTGGTTCTCACCTGCGCAGCCGGCGCCGTCTCCGCGCAAACCGCCGTGGGCGTCGCCGCAGCCGACCTCATCGTTCGCAACGCCATCATCTGGACGGGTGACTCGACCCAACCGCGCGCGCAGGCGCTCGCCGTGCGCGGCGAGCGGCTGATCGGCGTCGGCACCAACGCCAAGATCGACGCGCATCGCTCGCGCCGTACGCGAGTCATCGACGCGGGCGGGCGGTTCATCACACCCGGCTTTATCGACGACCATACCCATTTCAGCCAGGCGGGCGCCCTGCTGCTCGGCGCCAATCTGCTCGACGTCCACACCCCGAGTGCGCTCGCCGCGAGCGTAAAGGAAGCCGCGGCGCGGCTGAGTCCGGGCGCCTGGCTGACTGGTGGCGACTGGGGCGCGTATGAGGACACGACCCGCGGGCGGTTCTCGCCCGACCGCATGCTGATCGACTCGATCAGCCCCGGCACGCCGGTTCTCGTGAATCGCTGGGATCGCACCGCCTGGCTCGCGAACGGGGTGGCGCTCGAGCGCGCGGGGTTGACGTGCGCAACCCGAACGCCCGGCCTTGAATGCGTGGCCGGCCGTGCGACGGGCCGCGTGTCCGACTCGGCGCTCGCGCGCGTGCGCCAGGCGATCACACCGAAGACCTTCGACCAGCGGCTGCGGGAGGCACGCGCCGCGCTGCGCCACCTGGCCGAGCTGGGCGTCACGACGATTCACGACATCACGCCGCCGGCGCAGTTGCCCGTGTACACGGAGCTCAAGCGCCGCGGCGAGCTGACGGTTCGCGTGTTCGCGCGCCCGACGCTCGACAAATGGAACGAGCTGGCGTACGCCGGGATCTCGCCCGGGTTTGGCGACGACTGGATTCGGCTCCGCGCCTTGAAAGGATTCGTGGACGGGATCCAGGGGAACTCCACCGCGCGCTTCTACGAGCCGCAGCTGCACTCCGGCAAGCGCGGGGAATGGCGTGACAGCACCAACACCGGCGCCACGGACGGGCCGGGATCGGGCATGAACCCGCCTGGTAACATGGAGCGGCTCCTGTTCGGCCTCGACTCCGCCGGCTGGTGGGCCAACGTTCACGCGATCGGTGATGAAGCCATCGATACATTGCTCGCGATCATGGAGAAGGTGATCACGACCAACGGGCCGAAGCAACGGCGCTGGCGGATCATCCACTCCCAGGTGATCCGCAACGCCGAGGTAGCGCAGCGCTACAAGCGACTCGGCATCATCGCCGAAGTGCAGCCGTATCACGCCATCGACGACATGCGGTTCATGGAAGACCGCATCGGTGCACGGGCGCGCTGGGCCTACGCGTTCAAGACCTTCCACGACGCGGGAGTGCCGCTGCTGTTCGGATCGGATTGGCCCGGCACGAACGCGAGCTGGTACACGGCCAATCCGATGGCAATTTTGTACGCCGCGACCACGAGGCAAACGCCCGATGGGAAGCCGGAAGGCGGGTGGCACCCCGAGCAACGACTCGATCTCGAGACGTCGCTGCGGGCCTATACGGTCAACAATGCCTGGGCCGAGGGGGAGGAGAACAGCAAGGGGATGCTGCGCGCCGGAATGCTCGCGGACTTCGTGATGATCGACCGCGACCTGTTCGCCATTGTACCGACCCAAATCAAGAACGCGAAAGTCCTGCTCACAGTCGTCGGAGGTCGAGTCGTTTTCGAGCTCCACTAGGGGAGGCCATGTGGCACCAGCCGGAGTGAGGCTGCGCCTCGCCGTAGGACTCGTTAAAGACCGATGTTCGGAGGCGAGTCATGATCACCGTGGGAGGTTGAGGCTCTGTAAGTAATCGGCGACGAGGTACGCAGGTACGGCGAAGATGATCTTGCCATTCGATTCCCGCTCGCCGCCGTACAGCACGGCGATCACGCGCCCATCCCGATCGAAAATCGGACTGCCCGACGATCCGGGCGCTCCATACGCGTCCACCTGTACGACCGACGTCAGGGCCTTGCTGACTGTCCCCACCGTGAGCGTGGGCTCGGCGATCGGACTGCCGCCCTGCGCCCCCATCGGCAAGTCGAAGCCGAGCGGATAGCCGAGAATCGCCACCGGATCGCCGCGCTCGATGCCCGCGCGCGAGCGCGCGAGCCCACGGACTCGCGGCGTGCCACCCTTGATCAGCACGCGCAGGACGCCGATGTCGGCATCGGGCGAGACGCCGATCATCTCGCCGCGCCACGCCTGCGTGGTGCCCGAGAAGACCACGGCGAGGCGCTGCGGCGTTTTCGTGCCGTCCTCGCCCGTCAAGATGTGCTTGTTCGTGACCAGCGTGCCCATCGAGTCCACGGAGAACGCCGTCCCGCTGAACCGCTCGCCGTCGGTGTACTCGACCAGCACGATCGCGACCGCGTCCTGGTTCTGGTGCGACAGCGCGCGATAGTCGACAGCCGCCGCGCCCGTGAGCGCCCGCTGGCGGCGCTCGGCCGCTTCGAGCTCGCGCCGGAGCCGCGCCACCGCCGAGGCATCGCCGCCGGACGCGGCGAGCTCGCGCCGCAGCCTGCCGGTCTCATCCTGCGCCGCCTGGAGGGCAACGCGCACGCCCTGCAGCTCCGTCTGGACTTGCTGGCGCATCGCTTCCGATTCGCGTGCCCGCCGCCGACCATCGATCTGGATCCATGTGAAGCCGCTCGCGACGATAATCAGCGAGACGAGCAAGATCTTGGTCGTGCGCCGGAGCTGCGCCGTCTGCCGCGCGACTTCGACCGCGATGCGTATTCCCGTGCTCTGGCGCAGCGGCGTGGGGCGAGGGGGAGAGGACGCCGCCTGATAGATCTCGCGCGGGGACGAGGCCCGCTCCGCCAGCTCTTCGGCCGCCTTCGTGGGCGGCAGGTCGTGATCGGCCTCGATCACCGCGAACTCGAGCGCGGGGCCGTTCGCGCCGAAGCCGATGATATCGCCGTCGCGGAGCAGCGTGTCGGCGGTGATGCGCGTGCCGTTGACGAAGGTGCCGTTGCGGCTGCCCAGATCCTGCAGCACGAATCCGTCTGGCTTGCGCACGAGCGCGGCATGGCGCGACGAGACGTCCAAGTCGCGCTCGGCGTCGAAGCGCACGTCCGACAGGGGATGGCGGCCGAGGCCGATGTAACCCTTGCGGAAGGTCTCGACCTGCCCCGCGCGGGCTCCGGAGAGAAACTTGAATCGCGCTTTCACTGCGAGCGCGTGAAGTACCAGACCAGTGCGGCGGCGAGGGCGATCAGCGCGAGCACGAGCATGCGCGTTTGCTGCCGCGTCTCCTTGTTGGGCACCGGGGGGCGGCTGCCTTTGTACACGGGGACCGGCTCGGTGCTGGTCTCGGTGTCGATGAGCGGATAGACCTGATGACCCACGTCGTCCTCGGTGCCGCTGCCCGAGAAGCGCAGCCCGTCGCCGTCGAAGCGCGCGACGACCACGGTGATGTTGTCGGGGCCGCCGCGCTCGTTCGCGAGCGCGATCAGCTTGTCGCACGCCACGCTGAGATCGGGGGTCCCCGTGACGATCTTGCCGATTTCGTCTTTCTTGACCTGGCCCGAGAGACCATCGGAGCAGAGCACCAGCACGTCGCCGCGGCGGACTTCCTGATGCGTGAGGTCCACTTTGACTTTGGGATCGGGTCCCAGCGCCTGGAGGATGATGTTGCGCCGCTCCGACTGCGCCGCCTCTTCTTCGGTCAGCTCTCCCGCTTCCACCAGGCGCTGCATCAGCGACTGGTCCTTGGTGATCTGATGCGCCTGCCCGCCGCGGATCAGGTAGGCGCGGCTGTCGCCGACCTGTGTCAGGTAGAGGTGGTCGTTCAGGACGCCGGCGGCGGTCGTGGTCGTGCCCATGCCGCGGACCTCGGGATGCGCCTTGGCGTGCGCGTGGATGCTCGCATTGGCCGCTTCGACCGCTTCCTTGAGCCGGTACGCGAAGCGCTGAGGGGTGACTTCCTCCTCGGCGTTCCACGTCTTCACGAGATGATCGTAGATCGTGTCGGTCGCCATCTCGCTCGCCAGCTCGCCCGCAGCCGCACCACCCATCCCGTCGGCCACCACCAGCAACGTGCCGCGCGGCCCGATCGTGTGATGCCGCACCTCGGGCTGGAGCGAGTGCGCCTTGCGCGTCAGATCAGCGACGAGGAACCGGTCTTCGTTGTGGTCGCGCGTGCGGCCGAGGTCGGTCTTGGCGAAGACCTCGACGCGAATGGGCTTCTTGGAGCCGAAGAAAGTCACGACTGGCAGCCTTGGTCGCGTTGGAACTTCAGGTACGTGGCATTGAGTGGTTTCAACTGCAGCGCCCGTCCGTTCCATTGGCAGGCCTGGTCCAGCCGGGACTCGACGAAAAACGCTTGGGCGACCATGAACGCCGCTTGCGCGCGCAGCGTCGCTGGTGCGTCCGTCCGGTCGTAAATCGTGGTCGCTTGTATGCGGCCGCTCCCGGCGGTCTGTGGATCGAGGACGAGCTCCATCACATCGTCCAGCTGTCTATCGATCGCGGCACTGTCTGGTCCGCGGGCGGCGCTCGGCGGCGCGATCGCCGGAGCGGTGGGGGCCGTCGTCTGCCCCCCCTGTCGATTGCCACGCGTGGTAGTATCTGAACGGCCGGCGAACTGCGCGGTGTCGTGCGACACGGCGGGGAGGCTGTCGGGTGGCGTTCCGTCCGCCTTCGTCCCACCGCTTAGTACGACCCAAGCACCGCCCCCCGCGAGGACGACGACGAGACCCACGGCGATCGGAACCAGCGACCGCTTCTTGGCCGCCGCGGGCGCTCGCACCTGCGCGGAAATGCGTGTCGTGGGCGTCGCGCTCGACGGATCGAGCAGCTGCGTCTTGGCCTCGGTGTCGCCCCGCGTCTGGGGAACCGAGCCTGTCCCGGGCCGCCACCCCCCCGTGATCGCGCCGATGTCGGCCGCGAATTTCGCGACGCTCTGGTAGCGCTCGGCGGGCGTGCGCGCGAGCGCCGTGTCGAGCACCGGCTGCATGCCGGGAGGAAAGGTGAGATCGGGGCGGGCGTCGGCGAGCGTCGTGGGCTCGTCGGTCAGGCGCTTGATCATCGTCTCCTGCACCGTGGTCGCCTCGAACGGCAGCTTGCCCGTCAGCATCCGGTACAGCACCAGCGCCAGCGAGTAGAGATCGCTGCGCCCGTCGAGCGTGTCGCCCGACAGCTGCTCGGGGCTCATGAACTCGGGCGTGCCGATCACCAGTCCGGTCTTCGTGACCTTCTGTCCGGACTCGTCGCCGGCGACCGCTTTCGCGATGCCGAAGTCCACGACTTTGACCGTATCGCCGCCGCCTTTGCGCCGCGTGAGCATGATGTTGTCGGGCTTCAAATCGCGATGGACGATGCCGAGGTCGTGCGCGGCCTGCAGGGCGTCCGCCGCCTGGCGGAAGATCTCGGCGGCGCGTGCCAGCGGCAGCGCCCCCTCGCGCTCGAGCAGATCGGTGAGTGGCTCGCCCTCGATGAACTCCATGGCGAGGTAGATCAGCCCGTCGGGCGTTTCGCCGAAATCGTAGATGGCGCAGACGTTGGGGTGGGCGATGCGGCTGGCGTTCGACGCTTCGCGATTGAATCGGGCGACCGCGTCGGGATCGTGCACCATCGCCGGGTTCATCACCTTGATCGCGCTGCGCCGCCCCATCTTCACGTGCTCGGCGAGATACACCTGGCCCATTCCGCCTTCCCCGAGCTTCTTCACGACGTGATAGCGATCCGCGACCACCTGTCCCACGAGATCGTTGGCCGGCGCTGCGGCGCGCAGCGTCTGGCCATCATTGGGACAGAACTTCACATCGTCGGCGTACTCGGTGGAGCAGACGGGGCAAATCTTCATGCGGCGCCTCCGCCTTCGGGAGCCGCGCCGCCGGGGAGCTCCACCCGCAGCAACTTGTCGCCGACCAAGATGCGCGAGCCGTGGTACAGCGGCATCACGCCGCGGGCGGCGATCGCGACGCCATTGCGACTGTGGTCGTCCACCAGCACGAAGTCGGCGTCTTCGGAGCGCACGGTCGCATGCTGCGCGCTCATCGACGGATCGTAGGGGAAGATCCAGTCGCCCCGCTCGCGCCCGATGTGCACGTCGCGCCCGGGAGACAGCTGGATGACGTCGCGCGAGCTGCCGTCGGTGCGCAGCTGCGTGAGGCTGGCGATGTCGGCGCTCGGCACCATGCTGCCCATGCGCTTGGTCGCATCGGCCTCGGCGGTGTGCGGACCGGGATAACCAAGCCGCCGGAACCGCAGCACCTGGGCGCCGATCAGGATCAGGTCGCCGTCAGTGAGCCGGTACGGCACCTCGAGAAACACCCACGTGCCGTTGCGGCTCCCGAGATCGCGGACCACGAGCCCCTCGTCCTCCCACGCGATCTTCGCGTGCAGCGGCGAGAGGAACGGATCTTCGGGAAAGCGGATATCACCTTCTACCCGGCCGATGGTGGTCGAGGCGTGCTTGCGCTCGAACCGCGCCACCTCGGTGGCCATCTCGGAAACCAGAATCAGTGTGAGGGAATGTTCGGAGCGTCTGTCGGGAATCGACCGTCGGTCGTGGCTGTCACGGGCCGCCGCCCCGCTGCCTCGTGCGGGCACCGTCCCGCACAGGGGGCATGGGGCGTCCGTCGCCGCACCGGGGCCGGGAGGTCCGCTGGTTCGTGATACGAGGCCTCCACCGCCACCCGCCGCGACCGCACTACGGGCCTCCGCTGCCTTGGTCAGCGGCTTCCCGCAGTCGGAGCAGAATTGCGCGCCGGCGTCGTTTTGCCGGCCGCAATATTGGCAAGCGCTAGGGGTCATAAAGTCAGGTGGCCCAATCTATTGCTCACCGCTAGCTTGCGCCACATGCGACTCATCTGGGCCGCGCTTTTTGTCGCAGCAACGTCGGCCTGCGCCTCGCGCGCCCCGTCTCCTGACTCCGGTCTCCCTGTTCCATCGCGCGAGCCGCTCCACATCACGGTCGTCTATCCCGACACTGCCGAGCCGATTCAGGCGCTGGACTCTTCTTTCTTATTCGGCAGCGTGGGACGGGGACGCGGGGAGGTGGCGCTGGCGATCAACGGATTTCCGGTGCGGGTGTCTCCGTACGGCACCTGGCTCGCGTGGATTCCGTTGCCGGCCGATTCCGTGGCGCGCTTTCAGCTCGTCGCCCGGGCCGGAGCCGGCACAGAGCAGCAGGAGACGACATTCGTCGCGCGGGTCGCGCAGCCGTTTCGTCCGGCGGCCGGAGCACTGGTGTGGGTGGACACGACGAGTTTCGCGCCTGCCGACAGTCTCGCGTTTCCGGCGGGCGAGGGCGTCCGGTTGGCGGTGCGGGCGACGCCTGGCGCGCGCGTACGACTGCGCATGGAGGGCAATCCCAAAGAAGAGGTCTGGTTCGTGCCCGACACACTGCCGGACGAGCCTTCCTGGGGCATCCGCGCGTTCGGAACGGATACCGCCGCCTACCGCCTCCCGCCCGCGCGTGATCGCTACGTCGCCTGGATCCCGGCCAGGCCACTGTGCGATGCCATCCTCGAAGTGATTCTGGGGACGGATACCGCGCGCGCCGTGTGGCCGCTGGTGCTGGACACGCTCGACCGAAGTCGGCCGCGGGTCGTCGTGCTCAACGACGACACCGCGCACACCGGCAAGAGCGACAGCCTCACCGTTGGTAAAGCCGTCCCTTATGGCACCTACAACTGGTTCTTCCCACTCGGCACCACCGCCGTTGCGAATGCGCGGTGGGGAAGTCAGACGCGGCTGCAGCTGTCGCGCGGCGCAGTCGCGTGGGTGAACAGCAGCGACGTCATTCCGCTTGGTTCGGATACACCACCGCCGGGCGGTATCGTGGGCTCCGTGCGACTGTCGGCTACA
>JBLNGI010000224.1:0-15476 GCA_050264615.1 Gemmatimonadota bacterium | reverse complement strand
GGCGTGCCCGATGTGCTGGTCAACAACGCCGGCATCTTCTTCATCAAGTCGCTTGCGGAGACCACCCTCGACGATTTCACGCAGACGCTGGCGGCCAATCTCACCGCGCCGTTTCTGTTTGCGCGCCGGATTGTTCCGAAAATGGTGAAGCGGGGCAGCGGCCACCTGGTCACCGTCGGATCAATCTCGGACTACATCGGCTTCTCCGGATCCACCGCGTATGCGGCGTCGAAGTTCGGGCTGCGCGGCATGCACGAGGTGATTCGCCAGGAGACGGCCAAGAGCGGCGTCCGCACGACGCTCGTCTCGCCCGGACCGGTGGATACCGACATCTGGGACGCCGTCGATCCCGATTCGAAGCCGGGGTACACGAAGCGCAAAGACATGATGAGGACCGAGGATATCGCGGCCGCGGTGGTGTACGCCGTCACGCAACCCGAGCACCTCACCGTTACGGAAATCAGGCTGTTGCCGGCGATCTATACGCCGAGGGGATAACGGTGCGTGGTGCGTGGTGCGTGGGACTACTGCTCGCAGGCTCCCTCAATGCACAAACGATTCCGCCGCTGCCTGATTCATCGGGGTGGGGCGTGCACGTGCTGGCGATCGCGCGCGCGCCCGATAACGCGATCTGGGTCGGCACGTACGGTCTGGGGATCTTCGTCCTGAGAAAGGGAGCCGGGAGCTGGGAGCAGATCAGATCGTCCAGCGATTCCGCCGCACACGCCATCTCCTGGGATTTTGTGCACGCGTTCGGTTTCGGCCCGCGTGGGCAGATCTGGTACGGTACCGTCGGCAACGGCTGGGGACTCTCGACCGACGGCGGGAAGACGTGGCAGAACTGGGAGTTTGGGCAACTCGGGCCCGAATGGCAGTACGTCACGCCGGACGGCATCGTCACGCGAGGCGACACGACCTACATCGGTACCGCCGATGGAATCAAGCTGACGTGGGACGATGGACAAACATGGCATGTCATTACGGATTCGATGGGGTCAACAACGGCTCGTGACTCTGTCCGGTCGCTGATTCCGAATCAATACATAGAACTCCTTGGCTTCTCCCCCGACTCAGTCCTGTATATAGGACATCCTCGCGGTTTGCAGCAGTCGAGAGATGGTGGAAGGCACTGGGAGGTGGTACCACACGTTCGTGCCTCCGTGTTCTCCGACGTTCCCACAGCGCTTTGCTCCGATGCTAAGGTCTCGGTTCCTGCGCACACGCTAGGGGATTCGCTGAGGGGCACCCCCTGGGGTTTGCTGGAACCTGGCGGGTGCACGACAGTACCGCGTGGAAGCGCCAGGGTTTCTGGGGTGCTGGCTCGTCCCGCGTCGCCGCGCCACACCTGGTTTGACCGGCCGATCGAGGTTACCGACCAGCCCTACATCGACCAGACCTACCGCTTCGGCTCGACCATGGGCGGCAACTTCCAGCCGCATCAAGGAGTCGAATTCAACAACGCCGACGGCACACCCGTCCACGCGATTGGCGATGGCGTCATCGTTCATTCGGGACCGGCAGAGCGCGGCGCGCTCACGGTCGCGATCAAGCACGACCGGAAGCTGACGGTTGACGGCGGACCGTTGTATCTGTTCTCCGTCTACTACCACAACTCCAGGCTGCTTCGTCAAGCCGGAGACCGCGTCAAAACGGGAGACGTCATCGCCCTCGTCGGCAACACGGGCCGAGCCACGAACGATCACCTGCACCTCGAGGTGCACGCCGCACCGTTCGATTCCACACGCCTGATCGTCGATCCGGACGTGCGCTACCCGCCCTACAACACGAACCCCGAGCTGTGGATCGAGCCGCTACCCGGTACCGGGATGGTCGCGGGCCAGGTCTGGGACACTGCGGGAAAGCCTGTCCCACAGGCCCGGATCTACGGTCTCGTGAAGCCCGAACCGCGGGAAACGCCGTTTTCGTTCATCGAAACGTACGGGCCGCGCAATCACTCGGATCCGCTGTACAAGGAGCACTTCGCGATTTCGGACGTGCCACCGGGGACGTACGTTCTTGGAGTGGAAATCGGGGGCAAGCGCGTGTTTCGTCAGGTCAAGGTCGAAGCCGGCAAGCTCTCATGGGTTGAGTTTTCCCCGAGTCCCTAGGCCCTAGTCCCGAGCCCCCAAGATGCATATCGAGCTGACGGAGATGCTGCGCTGCCCCGAGTCGCATCGCGAGGAGATGCTCGTCCTCTCGACCGGCGAGGTCCGAGACCGCATGGTGCGCTCGGGGCTGCTCGGCTGTCCCGTGTGCCACAAGGAGTATCCCATCGGGCGCGGCATCGTGAATTTCCGCCGCAGCAAAGAGCGTGTGCTGAAAGACACCTACGTGCCGCCCTCGCCGCTGCCCTCGGCGGACGCCGGGAATCTGCAGGCCCTGCTCGAGCTGACCGGCCCGGGTGGCTATGTGGTGCTCGTGGGCGCGGCCGTGCGCCACGCCGCGCATCTGTCCACCTTGATGCCCGGCATTCATTTCGTCGGCGTCAACCCACCCGCGGAAATGGAAGAGCAGCCCGTGCTCTCGCTGATGTATGCAAACGACCAGATTCCCATGCGCTCGGCGATCGCGCGCGGCGTCGTGGTCGGCGCGGATCTCGCGTTCTCGCCCTGGCTCGTCGAAGCGCATCGGGTCCTGCTCCGCGGCCGCCGCTTTGTCGTGGAAAACGAAGAGCCCGACCTTCCGATCGGGCTCCACAAGCTGGCCGCCGAAGGCGGGCTCTGGGTCGGCGAGAAACGTTAGTCGCTCAGGACTCGATCGCCGCCGCCAGCGCGTCGCCGGCCGCGTACGTCGCGTCGATCACATCCTTGTACCGCTTCTCCACGACCCGGCGCTTCACCTTGAGCGTCGGCGTCAATTCGCCGGACTCGATCGTAAAGTCGTTCTCGAGCAGCACCACCTTCTTCGGCGTCTCGAACTTCGCGAGCTCCTTGAGCTGACTCATGACTTCGCGTTCCACCTTGGCCTGCACGTCCGCCAACTGGAGCAGCGCGCCGCGTGAGCCGTAGCTCAGGTTCCGCTCGCGCGCCCAGCGCTCGAGGTTGTCGAAGTTCGGGACGACCAGCACAATCGGGTATTTGCGACGGTCGCCGTACAACACCGCGTTCGCGACGAACTTGTTGCGCTTGACCATCCCTTCGATCGGCTGGGGCGCGATGTACTTGCCGCCCGCCGTCTTCAGCAGCTCCTTCTTGCGGTCCGTGATCTTGAGGTAGCCGTCCGAATCGATCTCGCCGATGTCACCGGTGTGCAGCCAGCCTTCGGCATCGAGCATTTCGCGCGTCGCTTCCGGTTGCTTGTAGTAGCCCTGCATGATGTTGGGCCCGCGCGCGAAGATTTCTCCGTCGGACGCGATCTTCAGTTCGACCCCGGGAATCGCGCGGCCCACCGTCCCCAGCTTGATCCGGTGAAGCGGGTTCAGCGTGAGCACCGGCGACGATTCCGTCAGCCCATAGCCCTCGATGACCGGCAGGCCCGCGCTGTAAAAGAACTTCGCGATGTCGGCCGACAGCGGCGCCGCGCCCGACACGAAGAACCGGATGCGTCCGCCGGTCCGCGCTTGCAGCTTGGAGAAGACCAGCTTGTCGGCCAGCTTCTTCTTGAACGCGAGCCCGCCGGGAACCGGCAGTCCGGCGAGCGCGAGCGTCGCCCATTGCTCCCCGGCCCGCTTCGCCCAGAAAAAAATCGCCCGCTTGATGCCGCTCCCCGACAGCGCGTTCTCGAGCACGCGCGCGTACACCTTCTCGTACAGGCGGGGCACGGACAGCACGACCGTCGGCTTGACCTCTCCGAGATTCGCGGCCACGGTGTCGAACGACTCGGCGTAATTGATGATCACGCCCGCCTGGAACAGCGTGTAATCCACCATCCGCTCGTAACTGTGCGACAGCGGCAGCATCGACAGGCACTCATCGCCGCCGCCGATCGGAATCATCTGGAGCACCGCCTGGACGTTCGACCAGATGTTGTAGTGCGACAGCATCACGCCTTTGGGATCGCCCGTCGTGCCGGACGTGTAGATCAGCGTCGCGAGGTCGTCCGGACCGGCCGCGAGCGCCTCCTGCTTCCAGTTCGGGTGCTTCGACACGGCGGCGCGTCCTCTGGCTTCGAGTGCGGCCAGCGTCGTGACACCCGGCCGCTGCGAGGCTGCGCCGCCGTCGAACACGATGATGTGCTTCAACCCCGGGAGCGCGTCCTTCGCTTCGAGCGCCTTGTCCACCTGCGCGGCCGTCGAGCAGAACACGGCGACCGATTCCGAGTCGCGCAGGATGTATTCGGTCTGCTTGGCGGTGAGCGTAGGGTAGATCGGCACGTCGGTGGCGCGCGCGGTGAGACACGCATAGTCGGCGAGCGCCCACTCGGGACGGTTTTCGGAAACCAGCGAGACCTTGTCCCCCGGCTGGATCCCGAGCTCGCGCAGGCCGAGACTGATCGCCTGGACCCGCTCGAGGGTCTCGCGGTGCGTGATGCCGACCCAGGTTCCGCCGACTTTCGAGCGAAAGGCGGCCGGCAGTCCGGCATGCCGATCGACCGTCGTGAAGAACAGCTGATTGAGCGTGCCTCGGTTCATGGTAGAAACTCCACGACGAAAGTCACTGGACTGCCGGGGATCGGGGTGCCGTCCGGGCGGCGCATCGTGGCAGTCACCACGACGGAGTCGGGCGGAACTCCGGCGAAGAACCTGATCTGCACGCTGGCCACGCCGACCGAGCTGGTGAAGACGGTGTCGTTCGGAACAAATCTGACCGTCGAATCGCCGGGCGGATAGGTCGTCGCCGCGTACACCACCCGCCGGCCGCTGGCCGCGCCGCCCGTGGCGGTCGCCGTGATCACCAGGCTATCCGAGAGCGAATCAGGGGCGGTGACGGTGCTCCTGGTCGCTCCAGTTGCCGCGATCGCGTCGAGCCTGGGCAGGACGGTGACCGGCTGCGGGTTCGAGCGCAGAGCCTCCACGCGCGCCTGCAGCCGCCCGGTTCCCACGGAATCAGCGAGCGACAGACCGGTCGTGCTGTCGAGGACTTGGATGAACGCGGTATCGAGCGAGCTCCAGAACACCGGCGCGGCCACCGAGTCTCCAGCGCCGTTCAGCGCGCGCGCATGGGGGAGATAGGAATCGGTGACTTCCACCCGCGCCGAATCGGGGAGGATCACTTCGATCGCGACGACCTCATCTGGATCGGGATTGAGTTTGCAGGCGAACAGCGTGGCGAGCGTCAGCACTCCCCCCGCGAGGGTCCGGCTCAGGGTCAGGCGCTCCCCCTTCCGGTGCGCTCTTCCGGAGCGGGGGCGGGGGCAGGAACGGGCACGGCGCCGCCTGCACGCAAATCGTGCAGGGCCTGGCTGGCGTGCTCGACCCACTTTTGCGCGTCGGGGCCGCGCGGCGGATGCGCGAGGAATGTCTTCAGGTGCTGCGCCGCGCCGTCCGGGTCGCCGCGCTGCAACAGCAGGAATGCCAGCCCGTAGTGTGCGCCCGCGAGGGAGTTGTCGAGCTCGAGCGCCCGGCGATAATGCCGGATCGCTTCGTCGAAGCGGCGCGTCTTGGTGAACGCGATCGCCATATTCTGGAGAATCCGCGCATCGTTGGGATGATCGCGCAGGGCCAGCCGGTAGGACGTGAGCGCGGCATCATAATCCCCCTGACGCTCGAGGGCTAACGCCTCGTTGAGATAATCGAGTCGTTGAGGTTTGAGATCGTCGCTCCCGGATGACCCTCCGCCGAACAAGCGGCGCCAGAAACCCATGCGGCGAAAATAGCTTGCGGCTCCCGACGTTGGCAATGTAGAATCCCGAACCATGACCTTCCGTTCGCGCCCTCCCAATCCCCCCCGTCCCACACCGCGGTCGCAAGGTGTGTTGGCCGGCAAGGCTCCGCGCGGCGTGCTGCAGGTGGACTGGGCGCTGTTCGGCGAGCTGTGTCGCGTGCTCGCGCTCAAGGTGTTTCGGGAGTACGACCCGCAGGTGGTCATAGGCATCGCGAAGGCAGGCGTGATCCCCGGGGCCGTGGTCGCCAGCATCCTGCAGCGCGACTTCGCGTCGATCGCCATTACGCGCAGCACCCCGGGCGCCGCGCCGGCCGTCATTGCCGGCCCGCCGCGTCTGGTGACGGGCAAGCGCGTTCTGCTCGTGGATGAAACCTGTGAGTCGGGTGACACGATGAAGCTCGCGCTCGCCGCGGTGCGCGAGCTGCAGCCCGCCCAGGTGAAGACCGCGGTGTCGTTCAAGACCGGATCGTACAAGACCGATTTCTACGCGCTCGAGAACGAAAACTTTATCATTCTGCCCTGGGACCTCGAAGTCATCGTCAACGGCGAAATCGTCGTGCGTCCCGATTACCGCGCCAAGCTGAAGGATCTGCGTTGAAAGATCGCCTCGCCGCCGCCGTCCAACAGTCCCGCGCCGATTACACCGAAGTCCGCGTCGAACGTACCTGGAGCTCCGCCGTCGCGTTTCGCGGCCGGCGGCTCGAGACGGCGACGGTCAGCGAGGATCAGGGCGGGTTCGTCCGCGTCTTGAACAAGGGATGCGGGTGGGGCATCGCGTCGTTCACGTCCCTCGACGAGCTGCCCGCAATGGTGACGCGCGCCAACGAGCTGTCGCGCGCGGTGCGGCTCGAGGAGCCGATCCGGCTCGCCGACATCGCGCCGCAGACCGCCGATGCGGTGCTCGATCTCGATGGCGACGTGCGCGGCATCCCGCTCGCCGAAAAGAAACAACTGCTCGATCGCTACAACACGGCGATGCTCGGGGTCTCGGACCTGATCGTGGATACCCAGGCGAGCTACCGCGATGAAGTGTCGGAAGTCTGGTTCGTGAATTCCGAGGGCACCTCGCTGTACCAGCTCCGGCCCGAGGTCGTCGTCTCGGGCACCGCCATCGGCCGGCGCAACGGCAGCATCGAGAAGGGCCTCGAGTCGATCGGGCTGCGCAAGGGCTGGAACAGCGTGCAGAACTTCGAGCCGCAATTCCGCGTCGTGGCGCAGCGTGCCGTCGATCTGCTCGCCGCCCCGCGTGTGCGCGGCGGCGCCTATCCCGTCATTCTCGACAACGAGCTCGCGGGCGTCTTCATCCACGAAGCGTTCGGCCACCTGTCCGAGGCCGACTTCGTGTACGAGAACCCGCAGGCGCGCGAGATGATGACGCTGGGCCGGCGCTTCGGGAAACCGGTGCTGAACGTGGGCGACAACGGCGCGGCGAACGGCCTGCGCGGGACCCTGCCGTACGACGACGAGGGCACGCCGACGCAGGATACGGCCTTGATTCGCGAAGGCATTCTGGTGGGACGGCTGCACTCGCGCGAAACCGCCGCGAAGCTGGGCGAGCGCCCGACCGGGAATGCGCGCGCGATCTCGTTCCGCCATCCGCCGATCGTGCGGATGACCAACACCTACATCGCGCCCGGGAAGCCGGGGACCGGATTCAAGGACCTGATCGGCGACATCAAGCTCGGCGTGTACGCCTGCGGCGCGTTCGGCGGCCAGACGATGCTCGAGAACTTCTCGTTCACGGCCGGCTGGGGCTACATGATTCGCGACGGGCAGGTCGCCGAGCTGGTCAAGGACGTGGTGCTGGCCGGCAATCTGTTCCAGACGCTCGATCGCATCGATCACATCGCTGGTGACTTCACCTGGAATCAGATGGGCGGCGGGTGCGGGAAGGGCGGCCAGTTCCCGCTGCCCGTGACGGAAGGCGCGCCGCACGTGCGCATTGAAGAGGCACTGATCGGCGGGGATGTATGATCGATTCGTTGCTCGCGCGCGCGCGCGGCAAAATCGACAACGCCGACGCGCTGTGGCGGCGTCAGGAACAAACCGCCGTGGCGTTCGAATCGGGGCGGCTCAAAGCGGCCAGCATCTCGGAGGAGGCGGGGCTCAACCTGCGGGTATTGGCCAACGGCCGCATGGGAGTGGCCGGGACCACGGCCGCCCAGCCGGACCCTGAGGCGCTGCTCGCGCGGGCTCGGGCGTCCGCGGAACTTGGCGAATTGGTGGAGCTTGTATTTCCAACCCCCAACGCCCAACTCCTCCCTCCCATCCCCACGTATTTCGAACACACCGCCAACGCCTCGCTCGCCGAGCTGATCCGCATGGGCAAACGGCTCGTCGAGCGGCTGGCCCGGCCCGACTGCCAGATCAACGTCGCCGTCGAGCGCGAGATCGCGGAAACGGCGGTTGGCAACACCGCCGGCGCGCGCGGGGCGTACCGGGCGACGGGCATCGCCGTGGCGGTCGACATCACGCGCATCGCGGGCGACGACGTGCTCATGGTCTACGACCAGTACGTCGGCGCCGACCTGCCCGGCGACGCCGATCTGGAAACGCTCGTCCGCTCCGTCGAGACTCGGCTGACCGCGGCGCTCGAGGTGGTCACGCCGCCGGAGGGGGCGCTGCCGGTGGTATTCACGCCGGCCGGTCTCTCGGCCGTCGTGCTGCCGCTCGAGCAGGCGCTTTCAGGCAAGACCGTACTGCAGGGAAGCTCGCCGCTGGCGGGGAAGCTGGGCGAGACGTTGTTCGACGAGCGGCTGTCGATCATCGACGACCCGCTGACTCCCGGACGGCCGCTGTCGCGCCCGGTGGATGACGAATGCGTGCCGTCCCGCGCGACCGCGCTCGTGGAGCACGGGAAGGTGGGACGGTTCGTGTACGATCTCGAGACCGCGGCGCGCGCCAAGACCCAGAGCACCGGCAACGGCCGGCGCGGGATCTTCGGCAAGCCCCACATCGGATACACGAACATCCTGTTCCGTGGGGGGGCAACGGACGGCGGGGGGACGCGGCACACGTATGCGCTGGGCGGCGGCCTGATCGACGATATCGACGACGGCCTCATCGTGGACGATTTGATCGGCGTGGGGCAGGGCAACGTGATCAGCGGGGCGTTCAGCCACCCGGTCGGACTCGCGTATCGCGTGCAGCGGGGCGAAATCACGGGGCGCGTCAAGGACGCCGCGGTCGCCGGGAATGCGTACGAGCTGCTCAAGAAGATTGGTGGATTTGGGTCCGACGGACGCTGGCTGGGTGCGCGGTATGCGCCGTCGTTGCTGCTGGAAGGAGTCAGTGTCGCTCGTCGCTAGGCGAGCGCGTCTTCGTAGCTCCGTCCCTGCGTCATCTCGTTGTAGACCTTCTCCAAAACGTCCGGCGTCGCCGACAAAAACCGGCAGCGCGCGTCCCCCTTGCTGCGGCATTCGACTTCCATCACGGCAACCGTTTCCTCCGACAGCCGCCCCAGGAAATCGGCGAGCATCCCGGCGGAAAAAAAACACATGGGCGCCTGCGACGTGCCTGGCTCGGCTTCCGCCCAATCAGCCGAGTCGAGCGCGAGCGCGCCTGTTCCCACCGGCGTCACGGACACCGCGCCCCAGCCGCTGCTCGTAAAGAACTCCGACAGCGTCGCCCCAAGCAGGTCCGCGTCGAGATCGGCTGGATTGTTCACGGCCGTGAACGCGTGGTAGAGCCCCTCGCCGGCCGCGTAGCCCGCGTCCTGAAGAATCGCGACGGCCTGATCAGGCGCATGCGTCGCGAGGCTCGCGTGCAGCTGGCGCAGGATTCCCAGCAGGGGAGGCAAAGGGAGGGGGGCGGTCATATGGGAACGCAACTTAGGGTTTGCGGTTTGCGCGGCGCAAGAGTTCGGCCTCGTCGATTTGCGCGACGCCGAGCGCTTTGGCCTTCTCGAGCTTCGAGCCCGGATCGGCGCCCACGACCAGCGCGGTCGTCTTCTTCGACAAGCTGTCGGAGACATGACCGCCCGCGGCTTCGATCACGTCACGGGCCTGCTGGCGCGACAGGGTCGGCAGGGTCCCCGTGACGACGTAGGTCTGGTCCGCGAGCGGGCGCGGTCCGGTCGCCGTGGCGGTCTCCCGCAGCGTCAGGCCGAGGTTTTCCAGACGCTCGATCAGCTTGCGATTCCGCGGCTCGGCGAAGAACCCCGCCACCGCCTCGGCGACGATCTGCCCGATCCCGCGCACCTCGGCGATTTCCGCGGCCGACGCGGCGGCGAGGGCGCGCATCGTCCCGAAATGGCGCGCGAGCAGTTTGGCGCCCTGGGCACCCACGTGGCGCAGGCCGAGTGCGAACAGCAGCGCCGAGAGCGGCTGCTGCTTCGAGTCCGCAATCGCGTCGACCAGCTGCTGGGCCGACTTCTCGGCGAAGCCCTCGAGGCGAAGCAGCTGGAGCGGGATCAACTCGTACAGGTCCGCGACGTCTTCGATCAACCTGGCGTCGAGCAGCGCGCGCACGCGCTCGTAGCCCAGCCCGCGGATGTCCATCGCGCTCCGGCCGGCGAAGTGCACGATGCTTTCGAGGATGCGCGCCGGACAGGAAATGTTCGGGCAGTACGTCATCACCTCGTCGTGCGGGTGCTCGACCTGCGAGCCGCACGACGGGCATTTCTCCGGCATCTGGAACCTGGCCTTGCCTCTGGCCTTGTCCTTCACCGGGCCGAGGATCTGCGGGATCACCTCACCGGCCCGGGTGACCTCGACCCAGTCGCCCACCCGGATGTCCTTGGTCGCGATCAGCTCGCCGTTGTGGAGTGTCGCATTGGAGACCGTCACGCCACCGATTTCGACGGGCTCGAGCACCGCGTACGGATTCAGCGCTCCCGTGCGGCCGACGTTGATCCGAATCTCGAGCAGTTTCGTGACCTGGACTTCGGGCGCGAACTTGCGCGCGATCGCCCAGCGCGGCTCGCGGGTCCCGATCGTGCCCAGCTCGGCGTACAGGGAGCGGCGGTCGACTTTCACGGCCACGCCATCGGCGCCGTAGTCGAGGTCTGGAAGCCGCTGCTCGAGCCTCGCGATCGCGGCGTGCGCGGCGGCCAAATCGGCCACGCGGGTGTGGTGCGGCTCGACCGGCAGGCCCCATGTGACGAGCGTGTTCAGCAGCTCGTGCTGGGAATCGAGATTCAGCTTCTGGCCCGGCGCTTCGACTTGAAAGGCGAAGACCCGCAGACCGCGGGCGCGGGTTTTCTTTGGGTCGAGCTGCCGCAGGGCGCCGGCAGCGGCATTGCGTGGATTGGCGTAGGTCGGCTCGCCGGCCTTCTCCCGTTGCCGGTTGGTTTCCGCGAAGCGGCTCTTGGGCAAATAGACCTCGCCCCGCACTTCCATCTTTTTGGGCCAGCCCTTGCCCTTGAGGCGCAGCGGCAAATCGATGATCGTGCGCAGATTGGCGGTGATGTCTTCGCCCTCGACGCCGTTGCCGCGCGTGACCCCGGTGACGAACACGCCGTCGTCGTACGTGAGACTGACTGCG
The DNA here is from genome assembly GCA_050264615.1 of Gemmatimonadota bacterium. GTDB lineage: Bacteria > Gemmatimonadota > Gemmatimonadetes > Gemmatimonadales > GWC2-71-9 > 20CM-2-65-7. The sequence goes on along the minus strand of JBLNGI010000224.1, from coordinate 4,230 downwards.
GCGCCGTCGATCTTCACTTCGAGCGTGTAGCCGGCTTGCTTCACCTCGGGAACGAGCCGCGCGTTGCGCTCCTCCCACTCCTGCAGCTCGGCTTCGCTGAACGCGTTGGCGAGTGAGAGCATCGGGACGAGGTGACGGTGCTTGTTGAACGCGGCGGCGGGCTCCCCGCCGACGCGCAGCGTCGGAGAGTCGGGCGTCTGGAGGTCGGGGTGTTGGGCTTCGAGCGCCTGCAGCTCGCGGAACAGCGTGTCGTACTCCGCGTCCGACATCTCCGGCTTGTCGGCCACGTAATACGCGTGCGCCGCGCGTTCCACAATCCGCCGCAGTTCGGCGGCCCGTGCCGCCGCTTTCTTCACCGGCCCTTGGCTTCTTCCTGGATGACCGCCATCGCCACCCCCACGAGCCGATCCAGCTCCTCGGCGCTGGCTTTCGGGAGCTGTCCCTCGCCCCACGCTCCCTCGCGCTGGCCGAAGGTATCGAGCAGGCGCCGCATGAACGCGAGCAGGGCGACGCGCTCCAGCTCCATGCGCTGGAGCTGGTCGCTGGTCTCGTGCGTGCGCTGCGCCAGGCGCTCGTAGCGGTGCGCGTTACGCAGGGCCTGCGCGGTGAGCGACGCGACGACCTGCACGAACCGCACGTCCGCGTCGGAGAAGGTGGGGCCGTCGCGGAAGGTGCGGAGGAAAATTGCGCCGATCGAGACCGATCGCCACGTGATCGGGACGACGGTGATCGACTTCACCCGGCGGTTGATCAGCTCGCCTTTCACGTGCCGCAGCGACGGGTCGTTCGCGGCGTCGGGGATGAACACCGTTTCACCGCTTTGCATGGCGCGCTTCAACTCCGGGTAGCGCTCGAGGTCGACCAGGTAATTGCGAATGGTGGGATCCTCGTAGGACGCAACCAGCCGCACCTGCCGCCCGCCCTTTTCGCCGAGGAAGATCGAGCAGCGATCCAGCCCGAACGACTCGCCCAGTTTGCGCGCGATCGCCTGGAGAATGTCAATGAAATGCAAGGAACTCGACGCTTCCTTGAGGATTTCGATCACGGCGAGGAGATGCTTGCGCTCGTGTTCGAGCTCGGCGATCCGCGCGGCGAGGCGTTCCGCTTCCGCGTGCGTGAGAGCCCCGTGGATCGTCATGGGTGCATAGTTTCGCTCAGGGACGCGAGTCGCGTCAAGCAGGTGTACATTCGTGCATGCGCATGATCACGCTCACATCGCTCGTTCTCGTTGCCGCGAGCGCATCCGCTGGCGCGCAGGCCGCACCCATTGGGGCCTACCAGGTCGTGCCGCAGCTCCCCGGCATGGGACGCGCGGTCGACACGGCCGCGGTGGCGGCGCGCCGCCGCGTGCTGTTGCGCCGGCTCGGGCGCGCCACCGTGCTGATTCCCGCGGCGCACGAGCGCAACATCGAAGTCGAGTTCGTCCAGGACAACGATTTCCGCCAGGACAACACGTTCTTCTATTTCACGCAGCTCGAGACGCAGGATGCCTGGCTGCTCATGACCGCGCGCGGACCCGACTCGGTCGAGACGGTGCTGTTCCTGCCCGCCCGCACGCCCTCGCGCGAGCGCTGGACCGGGCTCCGGCTCGGTCCCGACAGCGTCGCGGTACGGTTGTCGGGTATCAAGACGGTCCTGCCGATCGATTCGCTTGAGAACCGCCTGCTGCGCGCGCGGTTCGCGGGTCCACGGCCGATCTACACGGTGATCAACTCGAAGACCAAGGACGGCAGCCGGATCTCGGAGCTGGTGTTCTCGGGCGCGGACGTGCGCAACGTGCTGCCGATCGTGGACTCGATGCGCTACGTCAAAGACGCCGAGGAAGTCGCGCGGCTCCGGCGGGCCGTGGACATCAGCGTGGCTGGACACATCGCCGCGATGCGCGCCGCGCGCCCCGGCATGCACGAGTACGAGATCGAAGCGGCGCTGGAGGAAGGCTTCCGCGCGAACGGCGCGGACCGCCTGGGCTATCCGTCGATCGTCGCCAGCGGCCCCAACTCGACCACGCTCCACTATGACGTGAACCGGCGCCGCACCGAGACCGGCGATCTCATCGTGATCGACGCGGCGGCCGAATGGGGACAGTACACCGCCGACGTGACCCGCACGTTCCCCGTGAACGGCAAGTTCACGCCGCGGCAGAAGGCGATTTACGATCTGGTGCTCGGCGCCCAGCAGGCCGCGTTCGATTCGGTGCGCCCCGGCATCACCTTGTTTCAGCTGGACGCCATCGCGCGCCGCTACCTGCGGGAGCACTCGGGGACGTTGTGCGGCGCCAAGACCTGCGACGACCGCGAGTTCTTCAACCACGGCCTCGGGCATTCGATCGGGATGGACGTGCACGATGTGGGATTCGGCCGGCCGCTCGAGGTCGGCGCGGTGTTCACGATCGAGCCCGGGATCTACCTGCAGGCGGAGAACCTCGGCGTGCGGATCGAGGACGACGTGCTCGTCACGGCGAAGGGCGGCGAATGGCTGTCGGCGGGAGCGCCGCGCACCACGACGGATATCGAACGTGTGATGCGAGAAGGACGACGGTAGGGGCACGGCAATGCCGTGCCCCTACCTCTCGTCCTTCTCGCCCTTGATGTCCTCGAGCAGCGCCGCCGCTTCTTTCTTGTTGTCGGCGTCCTGCACGTCCGTGTCGGGGAGCGTCGGAATCACCAGCAGCTGCTCCCGCGCCTTGGAGTAGCGTCCCAGGTCGACGTAGACCTCCGCAAGCTCGAGGCGATGATAGATGTGCTGGGGATCGATCTCCACGGCGCGCTCCAGATGCCGTACCGCATCGTCCCAGTTCGCTTTCCCCATGAAGCCGCCACCGAACAACGTTTTGGCGAAGAAGCGCTGGAGTCCTGAGAGGCGTTTGACTTCGGCGTTCCAGGCGCCGAGCACGTGATGGGCGTTGTCGTGGTTGGGATTCAGCTCGACCGCGCGCGTGGCTTCGTCGTAAATGATTTTGGCGTAGCGCACCCGCTCTTTACTGCTCTTGGTGCGCGACAGGCGGCCCAGGACCATCGCGAGCACGTAGTGGCCATCGGCGCCCATCGAATCCGCCCGAATCGCGCGTTCGGCGTAAACGCGGCCCACCGCGTATAGGCTATCTCGGCGGTTCTTGAGAGAATCGGCATTGCCCTGTATTTGTTTTGCGACGTTGCCGATCGCTTGCGCCGCCTTCCAGTTGGCGTCGTAGCTCGTCGAGTCCTCGGCGAGCGCGGCCTGGTAGTGACGCAGCTGCACGTCCGGATGCATGAGGCCGACGCTGTCGCCCGCCGCGATATGGCCGGCGGGGCCTTGCGCAACGAGGCTGAGAGCCAGAACGATGGAGATCATGCGCGTATGATCGTTGTGCCCCTAATCGAACGCAAGCGCGACGGCGGCAGCCTCAGTCCGGAGGAGTGGTCGGCGCTCGTTGCCGAATACACCGCCGGCCGGATTCCCGACTACCAGATCGCCGCGCTGTTGATGGCCGTCTTCATGCGCGGCCTCGAGCGCCAGGAGCTTGCCGCGCTCACCGATGCGATGCTGGCCTCGGGGGATCGTCTGTCGTTCGACGGCTTCAACACGCCGCGCATCGACAAACACTCGACGGGCGGGGTCGGCGACAAGGTTTCGCTCGTGCTCGGTCCCCTGGTCGCGGCCTGTGGCGTCGCGGTGCCGATGATGTCGGGCCGCGGGCTGGGGCATACCGGCGGAACGCTCGACAAGCTGGAGTCCATCCCCGGCTTTCGCACCAATCTGTCGCTCGCCGAAGCCAGGGCGCAGGTGCAGAAGCTCGGCTGCGTGCTGATCGGGCAGACGGGAGAAATCGCCCCCGCCGACCGCAAGCTGTACGCGCTGCGCGACGTGACCGGCACCGTCGAGTCGATCCCCCTCATAGCGGCGAGCATCATGTCCAAAAAGCTCGCCGAGGGCCTGAACGGCCTGGTGCTCGACGTCAAGAACGGGAGCGGCGCGTTTCTGCCGGAGGTCGCCCGGGGGCTCGAGCTGGCCAAGACGATGATCGCATTGGGGGAGGACCGCGGTTGCCCCACGATCGCGCTGATCACGGCGATGGACCGCCCGCTGGGCCGCGCGTGCGGCAACGTGCTCGAGACCGAGGAGGCGATTCTCGCGCTGCGGGGCGAAGGACCGCCCGACTTGCTCGAGGTGACCTACGCGCTCGGCGTCGAGATGCTGCTCCAGGGCGGGATCGAGAAGAACACGAAAAAGGCGCGCAAGAAGCTCGAGACG
>JBLNGI010000223.1:0-8701 GCA_050264615.1 Gemmatimonadota bacterium | reverse complement strand
ACCACGTGGGCATGCCGTGGCACTGGGGTTGGAGCGGCCTGTCCACGGGCGACGTCGTCAACGATCTCACGTCCTGGGTCGGTGACCCCAACGTGTCGATGCACGAAGGCAAGGCCTTCGTTTGCAACGTGGAGAAAGCCTGATATGCCAGCGCCCATGGGGTTCTTCACCGACACGACGATCTGCATCGGCTGTAAGGCCTGCGAGGTCGCCTGCAAGAACTGGAACCAGCTCCCCGCCGACAGCGGCGGCGTCAAGCAGATGAGCGGCGACAGCTACGACAACACCGTGCGGCTCTCCGGAGTCAACTGGCGGCACGTGAAGTTCATCGAGCAGTTCGAGGGCCCCTACAACGGCCGTTGGCTGATGATGAGCGACGTGTGCAAGCACTGCGTGCAGGCCGGCTGTCTCGAGGTTTGCCCCACCGGCGCCATCATCCGCACCGAGTTCGACACGGTCGTCATTCAGTCGGATGTGTGCAACGGCTGCCGCGCCTGCATCGCCGCCTGCCCTTTCGGCGTGATCGACATGAATCCGGCGGCGGGGACGGCGCAGAAATGCACGCTCTGCTACGACCGCATGCAGGTGGGGCTCGAGCCGGCCTGCGCCAAGGCCTGCCCGACCGACTCGATCCAGTTCGGGCCGATCACCGAGCTGCGCACCCGCGCGCAAAAGCGCGTGGAGCAGCTCCAGGCCCAAGGCGAGAAGCGCGCCCGATTGTACGGCGACGATCCGAACGGCCCGCTCGGCGGCCTCAACTCCTTCTATCTCCTGGTGGACGAGCCGGAGGTGTACGGCCTGCCCAAAGACCCGAAGTTGCCGAGCCGCAACCTGAAGACGAGTGGCGCGCTGTCGGTCGCGAGCGCGGCCGTGGTGAGCCTCCTGGCGCTCGTCGGTCTCCGCAAGCGGCGCATGGATGAAGTGGGAGGGGGGAGCCAGAACTCATGACCCCCGACACCTTTTTCACGGCGTCGCCGCACTGGACCTGGTTCATTATCCCTTACTTCTTCGTCGGGGGCATCGCTGGCGGAGCGTATTTCTTCGCCTCGCTGCTGCAGTGGTTTGGACGGCCTGAAGATCGCCCGGTGATTCGCACGGGCTACTCGCTGGCATTCTGGGGAGCGATCCTCTCGGGCGCCTTGTTGACACTCGATCTCGGCAAGCCGCTGCGCTTCTGGCACATGTTGTTTGCGTCGGAGAACTTCCCCCAGCTCGCGTTCAAGGCCTGGTCGCCGATCTCGTTCGGCGCCTGGGCGATCCTGCTGTTCGGCGCGTGCGCGGCCATCTCGTGGTACGTCACCCGCGTGCCCGATGGTCCACCGAAAGGCGGTGTGCTCCTTGCCAAGTCGGTGGCGGCGCTCGGCTTTCTACTCGGCTTCTTCATCGCCGGCTACACCGGTGTGCTGCTGTCGGTCACGAACCGGCCGATCTGGGCGGACAGCCCCTGGCTCGGCGCGCTGTTCCTGGTGTCGGCCGCATCGACGGGCTCCGCCGCGCTGACCCTCCTCGCCAGTGGGGCGTCCGAGCGCACGATCCGCTGGCTCCAGTCGTTCGACACCCAGGCCCTCGTGGTGGAGCTCGTCCTGTTGATCGTGTTCGTCGCGTCGCTGGGATCGGTCGCGAGGGTATGGCTCGGCTTTTGGGGACTCGTGCTGCTCGTCGGGGTCTTCTGGACGGGCATCCTCTGGCCGCTCCGCCTCCACTTCAAGCCGGCAATTGCCGGCGGGGGTTTCCGCAACCCCGCGCTGATGGTACTACTCGGCGGCTTCCTGCTCAGGGTGACGGTCCTGCTCGCCTCCAACTCGATCGCCGTGCACCGCGTCGCGGGGACGCCTTGAACACCCGCTGGCTCGTTTCGCTCATCGCGGTTGCCGTGGTGGCGGCCTGCGCGACGAGTCCCGAGGCTGCCCGGGCACGCGGCGGCGGTCCGGGTGCGGATCCGGGCAACCACGGCTCCAGCGTGCAGGTCCATGCGGGCAACAAGATCTACTACAAGACGCCCTGCAAAACGCCCAAAGTGAAATGCTCTGGCCCCGTACAAGACGCCGGCACCTAGACGCGGAGCAGGCGCAGCGCCTGGCGGATGTTCGCCAAAAACGGCCTGAATCCGCAACGTGGCTGGCGTTGGTCGAGGCGGCTCTGGCCGAGAGTCAGGACGCCACGACGTGGGACGCCGCTGTGCTCGCGCCGGAACACGACCGCCCCGCCCGAGCCCCGCTGCTGCATCGCGCCGAGATCACCGTCAATCCCCGTTCCGTCAGCCGCTTCACGCGCCGCCTCGCACAGCTCGCCGGTCTCAACGGCGCCGTGCACCGCCTCGATCCGATCGACCTGCTGCAAGCCGCCATCCGCCAGGACGACGCGCGCATCGACTCGCTCGCCGCGAGCGATCCGGCCACGCTGCGCGTCGTGGCGCAGGTCGCCGCCGTGCCACTGCTCCGCGCGTGTGCCCGCACGATTGGGAGCGAGGTTTCGGCGGCCTGGTGGGAAGGCTACTGCCCGCTGTGCGGCGCGTGGCCCGCGCTGGCGGAGTTCCGTGGGCTCGAGCGCAAGCGGTGGCTCCGCTGCGGGCGCTGCGGCACCGGGTGGGAGGTGCCGTGGCTCCGCTGCCCCTTCTGTGCGGAGACGAGTCACGAAAACCTGGGATACCTGGCGCCCGAGGACGGCGAGACCGCGCGCAAGGTCGAGGTGTGCGACACCTGCAAGGGATACGTGAAGGCCGAGCCGACCGTGCGCGAGCTGCCCTGGTGGGGTGTGCTGCTGGACGACGTCGCGACCGTGGCGCTGGACGTCGCCGCGCTCGATCGCGGCTACCATCGTCCCGAGCGGCCGGGGTTCGACTTGGACATCAAGATCGTCGCCCGTCGGAGCGGCTTCTGGACGAGCTGACGCGTCCGCGCGACGTCTGCCGGGAGCTGCTCGCGGCGCTTGAAGCGTCCGAAGGCCGGCGCAAGCGCCGCAAGCGTGACACGACGCCTGATGGGATCGGGCTCGCCATCAAGCGAGATCTGCTCGAGCGCGCCGTGGCCGCCGACCCGGAGCCGGATGAATTCGAGGCGTGGCTGCTCGAGCAGTGCGCCGCCGCGGGGGGCGCCGAAGGCGGAATGCGAGCGATGGCGCTGTCGATCTACGAGGAGTGGCGCATGGCACTGGGTGCCGGGTCGTTCCGGGACTGGCTGGTCCAGGGCGCGCCGTCGGACGACGCGAGCCGCGAGACCTGAAGGGAGTGATCGGATGCGTAGCCTACTGCTTCTGAGTGCAATGGTGCTGGCAACGGGATGCGGGGGACGCACGGCGCCCGTGGCGTGGGATCGACTCGCCAACTCCGAAGCCGTGAAGGTCCTGCGGGACGATCACAGTCCCGACCGCATCATCTACGACCCGCCGGTGAGTTTGGCGAAGAAGCCGGGGAGCTGATACGCCGCAGGTCAGCGAAGGCCAGGTCTTGGACGCACTCCGCGTCGTCACGGACCCCGATCTGGGACGTGACATCGTCTCGCTGGGATTCGTGAAACACGTCCGGGTGGCCAATGGCACGGTCGGCCTCACCATCGAGCTCGCTACTCCCGCCTCCCCCGTTCGTGAACAGATGCGCCGGCAGGCACGGCAGGCCGTCGCGGCCCTGCCCGGGGTCGGTGCGGTGGACGTCACAGTGACGGCGCGAGTCCGTGGATCGTCCGACCCGACGACGACCCGCCTCATCCCGTCCGTGAAGAACATCATCCCGGTGGCGAGCGGCAAAGGAGGCGTCGGGAAGTCCACGGTCTCCGCGAATCTCGCCCTCGCGCTCGCGGCCACCGGTGCCCGAGTGGGCATCATGGACGCGGACGTGTACGGACCGACCATCCCCACGCTGATGAACGTGCACACGCTGCCCAAGCCGACCGTCGAAGGCACGGTGCCGGCGGAGCGGTACGGCGTCAAGATCATTTCGATGGGCTTCTTCCTGCGTGAGGACGACGCGATCATCTGGCGCGGGCCCATGCTCCACAAGACGGTGCAGCACTTCCTCGGCAACGTGCAGTGGGGCGAGCTCGACTACCTGATCGTGGATCTGCCGCCCGGGACGGGGGACGTCCAGCTCACGCTGTGCCAGGCGATCCCACTCACCGGCGCCGCAGTCGTGTCGACGCCACAGGACGTGGCCCTCAAAGTGGCGCAGAAGGCGATCACGATGTTTACCCAGTTGAACACGCCGGTGCTCGGCATTATCGAGAACATGGCGTCGTACGCGTGCCCGCACTGCGGGGCGCGCGACGACGTGTTCGGTGCCGGCGGTGCACGGCGGGCCGCCGAGCGCTTGGGCGTCCCGTTTCTCGGCGAGATTCCGCTCGCCACGGCGATCCGCACGAGCTCCGACGCCGGGCGGCCGATCGTGCTCGACACAGCGTCGCCGCTGGCGCGGGCTTACCTGACCGTGGCGGAGAACCTCGCCGCCCAGGTCAGCGCTCGGAACATGCAGAGGGAAATGACGCCGCTGGTACAGATCAGTTTTTGAAAGATCTCTTTACCGGAGGTACCATGGTCCCGAAACCTGCTGTTGGCCTCATCACACTCTTCATTACTCTTTGCTCCGCTACGTCCCTCGCAGCCCAGGGCGTATCGACCAGTCAGGGAATTTCCGTGACGGTCCGCGGCATCCTCAGCGGGACGTTCTTCGCGCAGGACGCCGACTTTGGCACCGGCAACGGCCAGAGGGCGGAGTACGTCACCGCGGAACGCGACAAGTGGGTGCATGGGGGTGACGTACGCAACATGCGCCTAGGCCTCGGCATCACCGGCCCCGAAGTGAAACCGGGCTGGCGCGTGAACGCCAATTTCGAGATGGACTTCTTCGGCGCGAACACAGCGGGCGGCAATTTTGGCGACGAACAACCCCAGCCAAGACTGCGCCTGGCGTACGTCGATTTGACCAACAGCCGTACCACGCTCCGGATCGGCCAGGACTGGTCGCCGACGCTGGGCAACATTCCGCAGTCCACGTCGCACATCGGCTTTCCATTGGGGTGGGGGTCAGGCGGCTTCATGGGCTGGCGCTTCATGCAGATCAAGCTCCTGAAGACCCTGAGCAGGGCGGGTGCACGGACCACGACGCGCGTGCAACTCGCCGTGATGAGCGGCTCCTGGACGGAATCAGCCGTAGCAGCCGATAGCTTCAGCGCCGGCGAGCGCGGTCTGCCGCAGGTGGAAGCGCGGTTCGACTACAGCAAGGCCAGCTGGGCCGGGTACATCGTCGGCCACATCGACCAGAAGGACATCGCCGGCCCCGATCTGACCAGTCGTGCGATCGAGGTCGGCGTCAGCACGACGCGGGGCGATCTGGCGATAGCCGCGAACGGCCATTACGGCAACGCCATGGGGCATCAGTTCGCGCAGATCGTGCAGTTCGGGGACATCCAGGGATGGGGCGCCTGGACCCAGCTGGGCTACACGCTGAATCCCAAGTGGAGCGTCTGGGGGTTCGTCGGCACCGAGCGCCCCGACGAGGCGGACATCACCAACAACGCGGTGACCGACGCCAACGGAGCAGCCATCGCCCTCGATGCCCGGCGCTTCAAGAGCTGGCTCGTCGTCCCCATGATCCGCTACAAATCGGGCGCCTATGCCTTGGGCTTGGAGTGGCTCCACAACGAGGTCCAAGTTGGGCCGGCCGCGAACAACAAGTACCGGAGCGGCAACCAGGTCGCACTGAGCGCGCGGTACGATTTCTGACGACTTTGGGGGGCGGAGCCGTTAGCGCTCCGCCCCCGCCCTTCCCTGCTCCGCGGTGCGAGCGTCACCACCGCACCTGCATCTGGACGACGCCTCGCTCAGGGAAGACTTCGTAGAAGTGGTGTTCAACCAGCCGTGGATGTCAGGGTTGGCCGCTTCTCGGTAGGCGAGACCTTGAGCCGGATCCACATACCCGCCAGCCCATGGCCCGGCACGGCGCAGAAAATCATAAACGATCCGGGCTTGTTCGCCACGAACTGGAAGCTCTCGGACTCTCCACTCGCGTGCCCGATCATGAGCTTGGTCGTCATGGCGTGGGCGAACGTCGGATCGGCCGGCCCGGCAGGCATCGGCTTCGTCGTATCGACGACCTCGGCCGAGTGCGGCAGGTTGGGATCCTTGTTGGCGAACTGGATCACGACATTCCAGTTCTGCGGCACCGTGAGCGTGAGCTTGCCGTCGTTGAATCCGTTGAAATTGAGGCCGCTGTTCAACTTGGTCTGGCCGGCGACGAGCTGGAACGTCACCGTCCTGGTCGCGGTGTCGACGGCCAGCTGGCTGGTATCGACTTGCCGCGGCGGGGTCTGCGCCGGTAAGCGCGTGACGAACAGCAGGAGACCGGAGGCGAAGAACACAAATGGCTTTCTCATGCGTCCAAACTACCTAGCGGCCGGCTCCGACGGTAAGACCCAGATAGGCGTTGCGACCGGGTGCCGGCTCGTAGAACCGGTCGCGCGCCGCGTTGATGACCACCGAGCTGACGTAGAGATGATTGAACGCATTGTTGATCCCGAGGAACGGCCCCAGGCGCACCTGCCCGGCCTTCCCCTCCCACCCGAGCCGCACATTCGTTGCCCACCAGGGCGCCGTGCGCGTCGGCTGCGTGTCGTTCACGAAATAGCCCGAGGAGTAGCTCTGTTGTACTTCCAGCCATACGCCGCGGAACGCTACAGGCTCCACGCGGACAACCGTGTGAAACCAGTTCTTGGGAATGCCGCTCAGCTCTCGCCCGTCGAGTACGTGGAGGTTGCCGAGCGTGTCCGTAAACGAGTACTCGAGGAACCGGTAATTGGAGTAGGTCCAGATGACGTTAACGCTGACACCGGTGAAGACCGCGAGATTGCCGCTCAGTTCCACACCGCGATGCCGGGTACTGCCGGCGTTCCGGTAAAAGAAGCGCGGTGCGGCGATCTCGTAGGGAATGAGCGCGTCGCGCACATCCGCCTGAAACACCGCGCCGCTGTAGGTGAATCGCTCACCGAGCGCGCCGCGCGCGCCCACCTCGTAATTCCACGCGTGCTGGGGGTCGAGACCGGTGTTGAACCCGCCCACGCCCGATGGCGAATTCGCCAGCTCCGTGGTCGTGGGCGTCTCGAACGAGGACGCGATGTTGCCGTAGACCGTGAGCGCCCGGGACGGATTCACGGCGACGCCGAGGGATCCCGACAGCGCCTGCATCAGCCGCTCCCCTGAGTCGTCGGGGTTCGAGTCGTTAATGAACCGATCGCGCACGGTGAACTTGACCCAGTCGTAGCGGAGCCCGGCGGTCACGGTGACCGTCGGCGACACGTCGAGCGCGCTCTGCACGAACGGCCCAAACTCCGTGACGTGCTCGAGTTGATCGAGTGTGACCGTGTCGGGTTTGGCCGAATCTCCCGGCGTATTGAGGTACGCGAAGTTCTTGCGGTCGTCCTGCTGGCGCTGGAAATCGAAGCCGAACGTGAGACGATGGGGTCGAGCTCCGATGGGGAGCGGGTAGGTGGCGCTGGTGCGGGTGCCGTAATCCACGCGGCCGAGATCGATGTACGTCGTGGTGATTGGATTCTTCAGATCCCGGGTGAGCCCATACACCGTGAACGCGGCTTCACCGCCATTGGCCATCGTGCGGCGGACCGTGGCGCCAGTCTGGAACTGCTTCACCGCTTTCCCCGCGTCGCGGTTTCGGTTCAACGGCGGCGCGGTGTTGCGATTCGTGGTCAGCTCCGTGAACGTGAGCGATCCCGGATTATCGGCCTGCGGGTTGTTGCCCACAGCGGCGAGCAAGGCCAGCGACCAGCCCGTCGCCAGCGGCACGTTCAGCCGCGCATTGAGGACCCGTTGGTCGGCCGCGCTGTGGTCGCGTTCGCCCTCGTAGTCGAGCCGGGACACCGTCACCTGCGCGCTGCCACCCAACACGCGCAGGCCCGTCGTCGACTGCCACTTGCTCCAGGTGCGATCGGGATTCTGCGCAAACCGGCCGGCGAGGAAGCGCGCATCTTCTCGCACGCCCACCACATCGTGGGGATTGGTCCAGACGCTGATCACGCCGCCGGAGGCATTTCCATAGAGCGCTGAGGTCGACCCGCGCAGTACCTCGATCCGATCGACTTCGCCCAGCTCGATGTTCGTGAGCTGCCCCTGCCCGTCCGGGAGCGTCTGCGGAATGCCGTCTACCAGGATCTTGATGCCGCGCACCGCGAAGGCGGAGCGCGCGCCAAAGCCGCGAATCGAGATCCGCTGGTCCTGAGAGAAGTTGTACCGATTGGCGACGTAGACGCCCGGCACGCTCACCAACGCTTCATCGAGCCCCCAGGTGGGCCGCGCTCGGCTGATCTGCTGGCGATCGATCGTCTGAATCGAATTCGGGATCTGCGTCAGCGGCCGCTCGGCGCGAGTCACGGAGACGGTGGTCGGCGGGAGCGTATAGGGTTTGGTCGTATCGGGCGTCTGGCCGGAGAGCGCCAGTGGCGCAGCGCACAGCGCGATCGCGGTCGTCCCTCGCATCATCCTGCGAAGTTACATTCGAGGAGCGCATGCGACGAGCCTTGATTCTCCTGACTGCGGCGGCAGTGGCCGCGGGGTGCGGTGATGGATCCGCCGCAGCTCTGACGCCGCGGACGTATCTGATGGGCTTCTCAGCCATCCCGCCGCGGTTCGACAGCACGACTGCCTACGTGATCGCCGCGATCAACAACTGGGTACCGCACGCGGATGCGGCGATCATGCACGT
>JBLNGI010000222.1:0-9663 GCA_050264615.1 Gemmatimonadota bacterium | reverse complement strand
GGCAGCGTAGCGTGAAGCGGTAGGGGCGGACTAAGCGGCTCGTGGAAAGCGCAGAGCAGTGGGCCGAGTGAAGTGTGAGTCGAGAGTGGCGATGTGGATGGCCGACACCGTCACGGTCAGCGTGTAACGGTCCGTCACCCCCCCGCGCACGAATTCGAGTGTGTACGTGCCGTCGGCGATTGGCAGCGGAGACCGAATTTGGGCTGGACCGATCGCGGTGAGGCAAACGGTGGGTGGAGTGACCGCTCCGGACATAGCGACCAGAATCGAGTGGTTATCGACGGTCAGCTCGTTTTCGATGCGGTAGTTCAGGCAAGGATAGGTCTCATCGTTCGACACGAAGAGGACGATCCGGGGTGTGGGCGGGTCCCAATCGACCTCCCGGACCTCGAATGTGAGGAGGCCTCCCTCGGGAGGGCCTTGGAGCACTTCGCACGCCGTCAGTGCTACTAGGGCGACGAGGGAGTGCAGAGTCGGTGAACGCATCATGGTCCCGAACTGAATACCCATGGACCTCAACGACGCGTCACTACGGATGCCGCGACGTGTCCCGCCACCTTCAATCCAACCGGCGCTCCGCCGAGCGCGCGTGCGCTTCGAGTCCCTCGACACGGCCAAACCACGCCGCGTCCTCCACGAGGGGACGCGCCACCGCGACGTCATCGATGCGCAGCCAGGTGCGGACCCGCAGGAACGAATAGACCGACAGCCCGCCGTTCGACCGCGCGGTGCCCGCGGTGGGAAGGACGTGGTTCGGGCCCGCTCCGTAGTCTCCCAGCACCTCGGCCGATCCGGCGCCGATGAACAGCGCCCCGTAGTGAGCCAGACGCGGCGCGACGACGGTGGCATTCTCCAAACACAGCTCCAGATGCTCGGGAGCGAGTGCATCGCAGACAGCGATCCCTTCCTCTATGCTCGCCACGACGACCACACCGCCGTTCGCGAGCGCCGCGCGCGCGACCGCCGCGGTCGGCAGGTCCGCGAGCTGGCGAGCGAGCTCCACATTGACGCGCCCGGCCAGCGCAGGGTCGCCTGTCACGAGCACCGGCACCGCATCGGGATCATGCTCCGCCTGCGCGAGCAGATCCGCGGCAACGATCGCGGGGGAGGCAGTCGCGTCAGCGAAAACGACCAGCTCCGAAGGTCCGGCGAGCATGTCTATCGCGACCCGCGCACCCACGAGCTGCTTGGCGGCAGTGACGTAGCGATTGCCGGGACCGACGACCACATCGCACGGGCGAACCGGCCCGGCGCCGAACGCGAGCGCCGCGATCGCGTGGGCTCCGCCCGCGGCCACCATGCCGTCGGCGCCCGCCACGGCCGCGGCGGCGAGCGTCATCACCGCGGGCTTCGGGCTCGCCACCCAGATCTCCTTCACTCCCGCCGTCCGCGCCGTCACCGCGGTCATCAGGGCGGACGACGGCAGGGGATAGCGCCCACCGGGCGCGTAGCACCCGGCGCGCTCCAGCGGCGCGATCCAATGCCCCGCTTCGCCACCCGGTACCGTCACCGCCACGGCTCCGAGCGCGCGCTTCTGGGCCTCCGCGAACGTCCGGATCCGCTCGGCGACGCGCTCGAGCCGCGCGCGGTCTCCCGCCGCCAAATCGGCGAGCGCGCGATCGAGCACAGGTCGATCCAGGAACAGCGGCTCGCCGGCGGCCACGTCGCCGAAACGCTCAGCGAACTCTCGCAGCGCCGCTTCGCCGCGCGTCCGCACCGCTTCCACGATCGGCGCGGCGACCGCGAACGCCTCCGCCGCAATTCCGGCCGCACCACGGCTCACCAGCTCGGCGACCGAACGACGGGCTAGCATGCGGGTGCCTTGCTGACCATCGGACGGCGGCTCACCGCGCGGTGACGGCGCGCGAGCTCGGCGCGCACGTCCGCCAACGTTCCACCGCCGCGCGCCAGCGCGACGAGCGCCATGTAGAGGACGTCGGCCGTCTCCCGCACGACGTCGCCGGGCGAATCGGCACGCGCCAATTCTTCCGCTTCTTCGAGCAGTTTCGCCGCCAGCAGCGCTGGGTCGGCCAGCAATTGGGCCGTTCCCGATCCCGCGACTGGATTGGCCACCCGGTCAGCGACGGTGCGTTCGAGATCGGCGAAATCGAACTCGGAGAACCAGCAGGAACGGCGATTCAAGTGACAGAATCCGGCCCCGCTCTGGCGCACGGTGAATCGCAGCGCGTCGCGATCGCAGTCCAGATCCACCCGGAGCAGCTGCTGCGTGTTGCCCGACGTCTCCCCCTTCACCCACAGCGCGCTGCGCGAACGCGACCAGTAGATCCCGCGCCGCTCCAGAACGGCGCGCGCGAGCGATTCCCGGGTGCTCCAGACGAGACCGAGTGTACGACCCGCTTCGTCGCAGACGACGGTAGGCCATACGTCGCCCGGCAATGGCTTCGCGAGCGGAGCGGCGACGGCATCGCCGAGTGAAAGGTTACCCGTGTACAGCGCCATGCCGACTTGTGCGTCGGCGCCGAGCGAATCGAGCTCGGCCACTTCGGCGGCGGACGTAATCCCACCCGCGGCGGTGACACGCGCGCCGGTGGCCGCGCGCACCACAGCTTCGACGGCGGCGCCGTCGAAACCCGCCATCGCTCCTTCCCTGTCCACCTGCGTGAACAGAAAGCCGCCGACCAGCGGGGCGAGGTCGCGCACACGCTCGAGCACGGGCACGCCGGTGTTCGTACGCCAGCCGTCCACCACGACCTTGCCGCGCTTGGCGTCGACAGCCGCGATCACACGTTCGCGCGGCAAAGCGGCGCAGAACTCCGGCGTCGCTGCGGTACCGATCATCACCTGGCCCGCGCCCGCGTCGAGCCAACGCCGAGCGCTGGCCAAATCACGGATGCCGCCGCCCACCCGGCACGGCGCTCGCCGCACCAGATCGCGGATCAAATCAGCGTTCGAGCCCCGTCCGAGCGCCGCGTCGAGATCGACGACGGCCACTTCGCCCGCGACGGAGAATTCCTCCAGCCGCGCGACCGGATTGCCGCCGTCCAGCACGAACTCCTTGCCGCCGCGCAGCTGCACGGCGCGGCCGTTCATGATGTCGATGCTCGGGACGATCATTGCCGCACCCGAATCCCGCGGATCGCGAGATCCGCCTTGATGCCGTCCACGGTGTCTGCGTCGTCGTGGAACACGGACGCCGCGAGCACGGCATCGGCGCCGGCGTCGAACGCGGCGGCGACATGGGCTCTCTCACCCACGCCGCCTGACGCGATGACCGGCACGCGCACCGCATCGGCAACCGCCCGCAGCAGCGCAACATCAGGTCCCGCGCGTGTGCCGTCCTGATCCCAGCTGGTGAGCAGGATTTCTCCAGCGCCGAGGCGCTCGCCTTCCTGCGCCCAGGCGACGGCATCCGGGCGCCCGACCTCACGGCCGCCCAGCACGAGGACTTCCCACGCCGACCCCACTCGGCGGGCGTCGATCGCGAGCACGACGCATTGGCGTCCGAATTCACCGGCCAATTCAGACAGCAGCTCGGGCCGTCGTACGGCGGCGGTGTTCACACTGATCTTGTCGGCGCCGGCACTGAGCAGGCTGCGCGCGTCGGCGACGCTGCGCACGCCCCCGCCCACGGTGAGCGGAATCCGCAGAACCGCGCGCACGCGGCGGACGGTGTCGAGCTGTGTCGCCCGCTCGGCCGGAGAAGCGGCGATATCGAGCACCACGATCTCATCGGCGCCTTGCGCTTCGTAGCGCGTCGCGCGCGCCGCCGGATCGCCGGCGTCGCGCAAACCCTGGAACCGGACGCCCTTCACGACGCGGCCGTCACGCACATCGAGACACGGCACGATTCGACGACGTAACCCCACAGTCGCGGCCGCGGAAGCGCCACCCGCCGCCCGCCGTCCGGTCAGCCAGCGCTCGAGCAACGCGGCCCCGTACTGTCCTGACAGCTCGGGGTGGAACTGGCAGGCGACGGTGGCGTCCCGTTCCAGCGCCGCGACAAAGGGTCGTCCATGGGTCGTCCACGCCACGGTCCAGCCCGGCACGGTTTCCTGCAAGGCGTACGAATTCGCGAATGCCGCATGGCCGCTCGAGACCAAACGGGCGTCAGGCCCCGCCACGACCTGGTTCCAGCCGAGGTGCGGCACCCGCACGTCATCCGGCAGACGGCGGCATGTCGCCCGGATCAGCCCAAGCCCCGTGACACCCGGCGACTCTTCGCTTGCTTCGCACAGCACCTGCATCCCGAGACACACGGCCAGCACGGGAGTGCCTCGCAGCGCCACCTCGCGAGCCGCTTCGTCCAGTCCGCGCGAGCGGAGCGTGCCGATGCCGCTCCCGAATGCACCGACGCCTGGCAACACCAGTCGCTCGGCACGCCGCACGACGTCGGGATCACTCGTCACGACCGTCGCGGCACCGAGTCGCGTAAACCCGGCGACGATCGAGGCGAGATTGGCCACTCCGGAGTCGATGATGACGACGTCAGACATTGAGCGGCGCTCCCAGCGTACCCTTGGTTGACGGAATGTCCTGCGACGACGTGCGCGCGACCGCTTGCCGCAGCGCGAGCGCCACGGCCTTGAACGCCGCCTCCGCTTTGTGGTGGTCGTTCTCGCCCTTGAGCACATCGACGTGCAGTGTGAGCCGCGCGGCGGTCGCGAGCGAGCGCAGGACGTGCGGAATGTTCTCGCACGCCAGCTCGCCGAGCTTGGCTCGCTCCAGATCGAGGTTCACGTCCGCGAACGGCCGCCCGGACAGATCGATCACGGCCCGCGCGAGCGCCTCATCGAGCGGCGCGTAGGCCCAGCCGAATCGTTCCACACCGCGCCGCTCGCCCAGCGCCCGGTCGAGCGCCTCGCCAAGTACGAGCGCGCAGTCTTCCGCCGTGTGATGATCGTCCACATGCAGATCACCGCGACACTCGAGCGTCAGATCGAGGCGCGCGTGGCGACCAAGGGAATCGAGCAGATGATCGAGAAACCCGATCCCCGTGCGAATGTCGGTTACTCCCGATCCGTCGAGCGTGAGCTGGACGTGAACGGAGGTTTCGCGTGTCGCGCGGTCGGCTGCGGCGGTTCGAATCATGGCAGGAGCTCCAGAAGTTCGGCGACGTCGCGCAGCACGCGGGCGGCACCGGCATCGAGTAGAGCGGTGGTGGTCGAAGGCACGTCGTCACCAGGCGCGACGATGCCGAGCGGCAACGCGCCCGCGCCCAACGCCGCGCGCACGTCGTCGGGCGTGTTTCCCAGCATCCAGGCGCGTTGCGCGCCGAGTCGCCGCATGGCGAGCCGCACCGGCGCGGGGTCGGGCTTGGCCGCGGCATCCTCCATACAAACCAGCGTTCTAAATGAGCCGGTGATCCCGGCGCGCTGGAGGAACCAGCGAGCCTCGTCGCCCGGCCGTCCAGTGACGATGGCCGTGGGCAGTCGCGCACTCAGCTCCGCGAGCAGGTCGCACGAGCAGAGCAGCTGCTCGCGCTCGCGCAACCCGCCAGCAGCCGGCGTGCCGAGGTAGGTCGTTTGGAAGCGCGCCGTGACGTCGGCCAGGCTGGCGCGCACGCCACGATCGGCGAGCAGGCGGCGCGTGAGGATCCAGTCGTTGCTGGCATCGCCCGCACGCATGGCGGCGGCGATGTCATCCTGGGTGATCGTGACGCCGTACGACCGCCCGGTCTCGATGATCGTCGCGCGCTGCGAATCGCGCACGTCGGCCAACACTCCGTCGAGATCGAAGACCAGCGCGTCAGGTGCCAGCGCGAGGTCGAGCGCCTCGCTGAGTTGCGCGAAGTCGCGCGAGTCGCCGGGCAACGTGATGCGCAGCTGACCCTCGAGCGACGGCCGGCCGGGGAAATCGCGCACCAGAACGTTTTGCGCCCGCAGCGCTGCCCACACAAAGGACGCGCGAGGACCGAAGTCAGCGAGGACGAAATTCGCCTGGGACGCGCGAACGCGTACGCCCCGCGCGGCGAGCTGGGTCGAGAGCGCGGCCCGCTCCTCGCGAATTCTCGTGACGTGGGGGCGTAGCGACGCGGCGCCGTCGCGCAGGCGGGCGAGCGCGAGCGCGATCGAAGGACCCGCCACGGGATATGGGCCGCCCGCTGCGCGCAGGACCGCCATCACCGAAGCCTCGCCGACGGCGTAGCCGATGCGGCACCCCGCCAGGCCCCACGCTTTGGACAGCGTGCGTACGACGACGACGTTGGGGAGGTCGAGCACGCCGAGCGTGAGATCATCGTCGGCGTACTCGACGTACGCGTGATCCAACAGGATCAGCGCTTGGGGCGCCGCGGCGGCGAGGCGGCGCACGTCGGCGCGCGTGGCGACGCCGCCGGTCGGGTTGTTGGGTGAGACGATCGCGATCACCGCGGTCCGCGCATCGATCCGTGACGCGAAGGCGTCGGCGGGGAACGCGTCCGCCGTCCACGGCACGCGGGTCACCTCACCATTGGCGAGCGCCGCGAAGCGGTCGAACATGTCGAAGCTGGGGTCGGGCAGGAGCAGCGTGCGTCCGGGCTCGAGATAGGCGCGGCAGATGCGGTCGATCGCCTCGTCCGCACCGGCCGTGATGATCACGCGCTCGGCGCCTACTCCAAACATGGCCGCGAGGGTCTGCTCGAGCGGCGCGACGTCGGGGTAACGACGCAACAGCTCGATGTCGGCGCGCGCGAGATCAGCCAGGAGCTCGGGCGGGGCCGAGACCCCCTCGTTGCTGTTGAGGCGGAGCATCATGGAACGATCTGCGCCACGGCGGACACCACCACATCCGTGCCCCCCGCAGCCTTCACGGCGGGGATCACGCGCGGCAACTCGCTCCTCGGCACAGCGGCTTTGACGGCATACCCCGCGGCGCCGAACAGCGGCGCGACGGTGGGCCGGCGCATCGCCGGCAGCGCCGACACCACGGCGTCGAGGCAATCGGCGGTCGCGTTGACCTCGAGCATGACCCGCCGGCGCGCCTCGAGCACCGAGCGCAGCAGGAGCGTGAGGTCTTCGATGCGTTCGCGCTTTTCGGGATCGTCGAGCGCCGCCCCATTCGCGTAGAATCTCGTGGACGAGCGCATCAACATATCGACCACGGTGAGCCCGTTCGCTTCGAGCGTCGCGCCGGTCGCGGTGTTGTCCACGATCACGTCGGCATCTTCCGGCGGAAATACTTCGGTCGCACCGTAGGAGCGGATCAGCGCGGCGTCGAGCCCGCGAGCTTCGATCCAGCCGCGGCCCAGGCGCTCATACTCCGTCGCGACGAGCAGCCGGCGAGCGGGAAGTCCGCCGTCAGTGACCAGCGTGCTCGGTGCCGCGGCGACGAGCTGCACGGCGTCGAGTCCGGTGTCGAGCAGCTCCACGACATCCGCCTGCAGCTCGGCCACCCAGTCAGCGCCGGCGAATCCCGCGTCCCGGCTGCCGACGGCGAGCATCTCTACGATGTTCTGGGGCTTCAGCATCTTCGCTTCCGAGCCCGGCAGCGAGACGTCGGGACGATAGCCGCGCGCGCTGGGACGCACGCTGATCCCCGCGTCGGAGAGGAGGGTCAACACGCCCCGCTCCATCCGGCCTTTGGGAAGACCGAGACGGAACGGCGTTACGCATGGTGTGAATCGGGACATCTTGATGACTCCGCGTTTGCACCGGAGTCCCCGCAGGTCGCGCGCGCCGCCCCAAAAACACGACGCCGGCCCTGGGGGGGCCGGCGTCGGTGATGAACTCAAACTGCGATGCGCCTCCGGCTATCCCCCGTGAACCGAGTGACCGTGGTGATGCCGGTGATGCGACGTGCGCGTCATGGTAAGTGATCTAGCGCGCTGGGCAGAACGTGTCAAGGCGACGAGCTCCGCTCGCGCTCCACATCCGCGATCGCGCGGTCGAGCGCCTGCTGACGTTCAGCGTCCGACGCCTGTTGGCGCAGCCCGCGCAGTGCCGCAAGATGGGCCGCGCGCAGCGCCTGGTCCGAGGCGACCGCGATGTCGGGCCGCACGCCCACGCGCTCCCAGTTGGTCTTCGTGATCGGGTTGATCGCTCGCCCGCTCGGCACCCACACGGCGAAGTAGTCGGTGACGCGGCGCGGCCCGCCCGGATGTGCCCCACCGCCCGTCGTGTCCCCCACGATCGTCGCGCGCTTGCGTGTTTGCAGATTGTAGGTGAACTCCTCCGCGCCCGAAAACGTGTTGCGACTGGTGAGGACGTAGAGCGGCTTATCGGGACCGTAGCGCGTGCCTGGCACCGTCTTGCTCGTGTAGAAGTCGTCCGTGCGATCGTCGGGGCGCCAGTACAACGAGTTCAGATGCACGGGCTCCGACCCAAAGAGATAGCTCGTGACCTGCGCAACCATGTGCGGTGAGCCGCCGCCGTTGCGCCGCACATCGATGATCAGCGCGTCGGTGTTGCCGAGGAATGTGAAGGCCGTGGCCGCGACACTCGACACGTCCGCTGTGTCGAAGCCAAAGCTGCGGATCTCCAGGTAGCCGACATTGCCGGGCAGGCGCTCGACCCGCTCGAATCCAAAATTCATCCGCTGACCAAACAGCTTGGCCTCTGCCCGATCATCGGGCCTCGGGCCGTCGCCGCCGGGCCCGGCGGGAACGCCCCGGGCGACAAAGCGCACGCGCAGATGTTTGTCGTGACTGACCGCCTGTAAGTGCGCCGTCAGAGAGTCGGCGAACGTGCGGGAGCTGGTGATGGCGTCGTACTCGCGGCGGCGCTGGCGCGTGCGAATCGCCCGCTCCATGGCCTTGGCGGTATCGGGGAACACGTAGGCCTCGTTCAGCCGGGCTATCACGCCCTCGATAATGGTGCGCCGCTCGGCGGCGTCGATGGTGCGGTCGGGCCCCGGCTCGCCGCCCTGCGCGGCGAGAGGCACAGCGAAAAACAGCACGGCGAACGCGAGAGTCCAGCGCACGGCGTATGCTCCTGAGAGGGTCTCCTTAGTGACGCGCGACTCAGACGTTTGGTCGCGATTCTCACCAGGCTATGCCGTAATCCTCTCCGTGATTCGACGACCCACCCCAGAAGGATCCGTGTTTCCAGTCGAAGAAGATTGCGTTGATCGGCCCCGAGGTTCGGTCGTCGAAATCGAGCCGGTAGCCCATCGACCGCAACTCGTGCCGAATCCAGGCCGGCGTATCATCCCGCAGTGTGAGCCGGCCGGGCTCGGTCTTATGGTCACCGAACGAGTTGCGCATCTGGTAGCTCGTGATATTCGCCGCCTCGACGGCCTCCTGCACCGTCATCCCGAACTCGACGACGTTCAGGAAGAACTGCAGCAGGTTCTGATCCTGGGTGTCCCCACCCTGCACCGCGAACGAGAGGAAGGGTTTGCCGTCCTTGAGCGCGAGGCTCGGCGTCAGCGTGACGCGCGGGCGTTGCCCCGGACGGATCACGTTGAAGGGATTGTCGGCCGAATCGACGACGAATTGCTGTGCGCGCTGGCTCACGCCAATCCCCGTGCGTCCGGCGATGACCGCGGGAATCCAGCCGCCCGACGGCGTGATCGAGACGACCCACCCGGAGCTGTCCGCGGCCTCGATCGATGTCGTCCCGCGCGTGAACGCTTCGTCGAACGCCTCTTCCTCTTCCTGTGACGTGGTGGTCACCGGCTGCGAGGTCCAGCGCTGGAGCAGCGGCAGATACGGATTGGTGCCGCCCTGGAATGGATACGGATCACCCGGCTTGATGTCGGGATCGTTCCGGTCCGGCTTGATCAGCT
>JBLNGI010000221.1:0-12677 GCA_050264615.1 Gemmatimonadota bacterium | reverse complement strand
GGCAAAGAGCCTGCCAAAGCTGGCAACATGCAACTTGCTGTCTTGTAACAACTTGACGTTTCAACCCGATCGGCGAATCGTCATTCAGACACGTTCAGAACTGGCTGCACCGTGTCGACCTGACGCGGCGGCTTGATCGCCGTGAAGCCGGAACGCTTGGCGCGCCGGCCGACCGCGGACTGCACCTGCCAGCCGCGATACAGGGTCTGGAGCGCCTCGGGCGCGAGTGGAATGACCTCCCGCTGCTCGGCGGCCGACGGCAGAACGACGTGCACCCCACCTGACGGCGTGCGCACCTGGAGGTCGGCAATCAAGGACGCGCGCTGCTTTGCCCGCAGCGTGCTGAGGCTCGACGGCGCGACCGCCACCAGGGACGGTGCAATGTCGGGAAACCAGCTCCCAAAATTGATCACCAGCGCCTGGAACGCACCGCCGCCGAGCTGCTCGGCGACGGCGCGACCCTCGGCCGCCTCGACCGCACCCAGATCCTGATCGAGCAGGAAGACTTCCGCATCGTGCGCGGCGAGGTACAGCGCCTCCGCCAATGCCGCCGCGCCGAGTACGACGACCACGTCGCCGGGCTCGAGCCGGCCGGCCCACGGCACGATCGGATGCTGGCGATCGAAGCCCCAATGCGTCGGCTCGCGCTGCGCTTCACGCAGCGCGCGATGCTTCTGGCGCCAGCGGGGGAACGAGGGCAGCCGCAACCTGCGCGCGATGATGCGATCGACGTGCTCGAGCAGCAGCACCTCGGTGAGCAGATACTGATCCTGGGCGTTGGTCTGCAGCTCGCGCACGGCTTCATCGCCGATCTGCAGCAGCTCGGCCCGCGGCACGGTGTTCTTGTATTCCTCGAGCCGGTGCAGGATGAACTCCTGATACTCCTGTTTGAGCGAGCGCGGCTGGCGCCGCAGCGGCGGAATGCCGGTCTTCGCCGGTCGACCGAGGGGCAGGGAAGTCAGCATGGCTCGACGTGCACCGTCACTTCCTCGAGCTCGAGGTCCTGCTTGAGCTTCTCTTCGACCGCGTCCGCAATCGCGTGCGCCGCGGCCACGTTCGCATGCGGATCCACGGCGATGGTCACCTCGGCGTAGCGGACGCCGGTATTGCCGCCCCGCGAGCGAATCGCGTACGCGCTCACGACTCCTTCCACGGCCTGAGCCGACTGCCGGATCGCCGGCTCTGGAATCGCTCGCTCGTCCACGAGAACCGGGACCACACGCTGCAGAATCTGATAACCGACACGCACGATCAGCAGCGCAACCATGACCGCGACGAGGGGATCCACCCAGAGGTAGCCCTGGCGCGAAAAGAGCAGCCCGATCAGCACGCCGATCGTGATGAACACGTCGGTACGCGTATGTGCCGCGTCGGCGATCAACAGCTCGCTGGAGAGCTGCTGCCCGCGACGGTGCTCGTACCACGCCACGAAAACGTTGGTCGCGAGCGTGGCCAGGAGTAGCACGAGTCCCGAGTCCGTGATGTACACGGCATGACCACCCTCGATCAGGTGGCCGATGGCGCTGCGAAGCAGCTCGAAGCAGGTGACGGAGAGGAAGACGACGATGGCCAGGGCGCCCAGCGTTTCGAACTTCCGATGCCCATAGGGGTGGTCCTCGTCGGGCGCCCGCGCGGCCACCCGGATCACGATGAGCCCCAGGATGTTGTAGACCGCGTCGATCGACGAATGCAGCGCATCGCCCATGACGGCGAGGGAGCCGGCGAACGCGCCGATCACCGCTTTGGCGATGACGACCGCGACATTGGCGACGAGCAATCCGCGCAGCACGCGGCGCACCGCCGCTGAACGGTCTAGGGCCCTTCCGGACATGGCCTCTAAGCTTGTGATAGGGGCTGATTTAGTCAACTTTGCTTGACATATTTAGACAATTGTATAAATATCTATGCCATGGAGGACTCCCTGTTTCGCGCTTTGGCGGACCCCACGCGCCGGAAGATCCTCGAGCTGCTCACGCAAGGGGATCGAACGGCCGGGGAAATCGCCGAGCAATTCCCGATCGCCTTCGCCTCGGTGTCCCACCACCTGGGCGTGCTGAAGGCGGCGGACCTGGTCGCCACCGAGCGCGAAGGGCAGTTCATCCGCTATCGCCTGAATACGACCGTCTTTCAGGAAGTCGTGCGGTACTTCATGACCCGCTTCGGAGGGGAAGGAGGCAAAGATGCGTAGCCGCTGGTTCGGTCTCGTGATCGCCGCTTTGGCCATCGCCCTGTCGATCTGGGCATACCCCCGTCTGCCTCCCACCGTGGCGACCCACTGGAATCTGCGCGGCACACCCGACGGTTTTTCGAGCCGGTTCGTCGCGGTGGCGATTGGCCCGCTTCTGGTCATCGGGATCACGCTGCTGTTCAACGTGCTGCCCAAGGTCGATCCGCGAAGGGAGAACTACCTGAGCTTCCTGAGCACCTATTGGCTGTTCGCGAACGCGCTGACGGTGTTCATGCTGATCATCCACGCCGTGGTCCTCGTGAGTGGAATGGGTTACTCGGTACGGATCGATCGGCTCATGCCGCTGTTCGTCGGGCTGCTGTTCGTCGTCATTGGGAACTACCTGACCCGTGTCGAACCCAACTGGTTCGTGGGCATTCGGACGCCGTGGACTTTGTCGAGCGACAGAGTGTGGCGAAAGACACACCGCACGGGCGGCTGGCTGATGGTGCTCGGCGGTCTCGCGCTTGCGACCGGCGCGTTTCTGCCTCGCGCGGCCCTGCTGCCATTGCTGATCGGTACCATCGTCCTCGTGGCGGTCTTTCCGATTGTGCAGTCCTACATCCTGTGGAAGCGAGAAAAGCATGATCGCGCTTAGCGTACTCCTCGTGGCCATGACACTACCGCAGGCCGATACCACCGCGCCGGCTTCGGCTGTGGAGTCGCCCTACACGATTCGCAGTTCCGGCTTCGAGCTGGGCGGGACCCTGACCGTGCCGCGCGGCGCCACGAAGCCGGTGCCGGTCGTCGTCATCATCGCCGGCTCGGGCCCCACGGATCGCAACGGCAATTCGCAGATGGGGATTCGGCCGAACTCGTACGCGCAGCTCGCCTGGGGACTCGCCGAGCGTGGGATCGCGTCGCTGCGCTACGACAAGCGCGTGCTGGCCGCGACGAGGGGAACGGTGGACATCTCGAAGCTGACGCTCGAGGATTTCGCGGCGGACGCGCGGGCGGCAGCCGAGTCTCTCGCGCAGGGCGGCCGGTTTTCGCGGGTGCTGCTCCTCGGTCACAGCGAAGGCTCTGCGCTCGCGTTGCTCGCGGCGCGTGGCGGCCCGCCGGTGGCCGGCGTGATCAGTGTGTCCGGATTAGGGCGACCGCTCCCGACCGTCCTGCGCGAGCAGCTCGCGCGACAATTCGACAGCACGACGCTCGTCCGTTACGACACCGCCATGGCCCAGTATCTCCGCGGCGAGACGCCCAAGGATGTACCGCCCCCGCTCACGGTGTTGTTCGTGCCGATCAACCGGACGTTCATGCGCTCGCTCATGGCGTTCGACCCTTCGGGCGCCGTTCGGGCGGTGCGGCAGCCGGTCCTGATCGTGCAAGGCGGGCGGGACCTGCAGGTGCGGGTCGCGGACGCGGAGCGCTTACATGAGGCTCGACCCGATGCGACGCTGGTGGTGGTGCCGCTGGCGAATCACGTGCTCAAGGAAGCAAGCGATACGACGCTCGCCGGCCAGACGGGGACCTACCAGGATCCCGCGATTCCGATCATGCCGGACGTCGTACGCGGGATCGCGGACTGGATTCTCAAAGCGCCCTGAGCAGCACGCCTTTGAGGTAGCCCGTCTCGGGCACGTTCAGAAGCTCGGGATGGTCACTGGCGGCGCCGGTCGCCGCGAGGAACTGCATGCGCCGGCCCGAATCGCGCGCGGCATCCGCGAGCATCGCGTTGAACACATCGCGACTCACGTGGTAGGAGCAGGACGACGTAAACAACACACCTTCGGGTGAGAGGATCTTCATCGCCCGGAGGTTGATTTCTTTGTAGCCTGCGACGGCGCGCTCCAGATTGGCCTTCGTCTTGGCAAACGCCGGTGGATCCAGCACGATGGTATCGAAGCGTTCCCTGCGCTGTTCCAGCTCCCTCAGTAAGTCGAATGTATTCGCCTCACGCCACGCGATGTTGCTGATCCCGTTCAGCCGGGCGTTCTCGGCGCCGCGCGCGAGCGCTTCGGTGCTCTGATCGACCGCGACGACGTCCTTCGCGTGGCGCGCCAGGTGAAGAGCGAAGGAGCCGTGATAGGTGAAGAGATCGAGGGCGCGTCCACCCACCTTCGTGTGCTGCCCGATGAGCGCGCGGTTCTCCCGCTGATCGAGAAAGGCTCCGGTTTTCTGGCCGGTCCAGGGTGCCGCGAGATAGCGCACGCCGTCCTCGGAGACCTCGACGGTTTTTGGGACGTCGCCGTGCGCGAGCGCGACCTCTTCGGCCAATCCCTCATGCCGGCGCACGCCTGCATCGTTGCGCAGCAGGATGCCCTCCGGTCCGAACACCTCCCGGATGGCTGCGAGCACGTCCGCGCGCGCGGTTTCGAGGCCGGCCGACAGGAGCTGCGCGACGATGTAGGGGCCGTACTTGTCGATGACGAGCGACGGGAGCCCATCACCCTCGGCGTGCACCGCGCGCCACGCGCTCGCGCTGATGCCCGCGCGGCGCTCGGCGGCGTCACCGATGCGCTTCGTCCACCACGTCGCGTCGATCGGCTCGTCTACCCGTGTGAGCAGCCGCAACCTGATCTCTGATTGGGGTGAGTAGAGCGCCTTGCCTAGGAAGCGGCCCTTTCGATCCGTGACCGAGACAATCCCCGGAGTTTTCTCAAGTTCCTCTGCGACATCACTCCGGTAAATCCACGGATGCCCTTGTTTCCAGCGTTCGGCTCCCCTGGCTGTAACCTTTACTGCGGTGGCCGTCAGGCCGTCCGGCCGTCCGACCGTCATCGGTCCGGCCTCAACTTCGCCGCCTCTCTCAAATACATATGTTTCAGCGCGCGCTGCGATTTCGTCGTGTAGAAATGGAGCAGCACGCGAATGCAGCGCGGCAGCCCGGTAGGAACCGCGACCTCGGCCGCTCCGAGGAGGGGCACGTCGTTCCAGCCGAGGCGCCGGGCTGCGCGGGCCGGGTAGTCGGCGGTGAGGTCGGGAGAGGTCGTGAAGATCGCGCTCTCCACGTCGCCCGGCTCGAAGCCGTTCGCATCCCGGAGCGCGGCGAGCAGCTCTTCCGTCGCTTCGAGAATCGCTTCACTCGTGTTTGCGGTCGCGGTCGTTGCGCCGCGGAGCCCGCGCAGGACTTTGGTCATGGCGCTCGCCGATCAGTTGCGCTTGATGGTGATCACGGATCCCGTTCTGCTCAAGGGGCGGGATCCCGTGGCCGTGTGCCGCGCCGCGGTGCAGGGCGGGGCGACCATGATTCAGGTTCGCTGGAAAGATGGCTCACCCAACGAGGTCCTGGAGTTGACCCGGGCGCTCGTCGCCACCTTGCCGGTGTCCGTGCTCGTGAACGACCGCGCCGACGTCGCGCTCGCCGCCGGCGCCGCCGGCGCCCATCTCGGCTGGGATGATCCGCCGCTCCAGTCGCTCCGGCCTCACCTCCCCGGGGGGTTCCTCCTCGGCCTCTCGGTCGGAACGCTCGAAGAAGCCGAGCAGGCCCTGGCGACCTCAGCCGATTACTGGAGTATCGGACCCTGTTTTGCGACCCCGACAAAGCGGGACGCCGGGACACCCCTAGGCCCCGAGGGATTCTCGCCGTTGGCGGCCCGCGCTCCCGAGGGTACCCCGGTGATCGGAATCGGCGGGATTACGGCCCGGAATGCCGGTGAGATCATTCGCGCCGGCGCCGCCGGGGTGGCGGTTATCGGCGCGGTGCTGAGCGCGCCGGAGCCCGAGACTGCGGCGCGGGCGCTGCGCGCAGCTGTTTCGCCTTCTTGATGGCCGCGAGGTGATCGGCGTAGCTCGCCGAGAAGATGTGCTTCCCATCCGGTTGCGCGACGAAGTAGAGGTAGCCGATCTGCGCCGGGTACAGCGCGTAGTAAATGCTCGAGTCGCTCGGCTGATTGATGGGGCCGGGAGGCAAGCCGGGATAGAGATAGGTGTTGTAGGGGGACCTGATCTGCAGGTGCTTCTCCCACACCCGGCGCAGCCGTCGCCCGTGCGCGTAGACCACCGTTGGGTCCGCCTGCAGTGCCATCCCGCGCTTCAGGCGATTGTGATACACGGCCGAGACGTACGGCCGGTCAGGCCGGTAGCGCACCTCAGCCTCGATGATCGAGGCGAGCGTGATGACTTCGTGCCGCGTCATCTTCAGCTCGCCCAACCGCGCATCCCATTCGGGCTGCCAGCGCGCGATGAACTCGTGGACCATCAGCTTTACGAGCTCGCGGGCCGGCATCCGCATTTGGACGACATACGTCGTCGGATACATGTAGCCATCGACGCCGGCCGGCGTGTCGCGGATGCCGAGCTCTCGCTCCAGCGTCGTGTCGCGCATGGCGGTCTTGAATGCCGCCGTGGGGACACCGAGCCAGGACCGGGCCCGCTCGGCCACCTCGAACCCCATCATGCCCTCGAGCACCGTGAACCGCACCTCGAGCCCGCGCCCACTCTTGAGCGTGGAGACGACGGTGCTCCAGCTCGCGTCCTTCTCGAAAGTGTAGACGCCGCTCTTGAGGTTTGAGGGAAGTCCCCGAATCCGGGCGTAGAGGCTGAACCAGTCGCGGCGCTCGATGACGCCGTGTGATTCGAGGGAATCGAGTGCCTGATAGTACGTGGCCCCGCGCGGAATGATCACCATTGTCTTCTCCGAGACCGACTGATACCTGGCCGGCTCGGGTTCCCCGCAAGAGATCGCGAAGCAGACAAGCACCGCGCGTGCGGCGTAGCGCGTGCGGCGCAGGAAATGTCCGCTCTGCGCCGCATGCCGCACGTCACACGCGCGATTCATAGCGCGCTCCCTCGCGTTGAATCGAGATAGTGCTGTAAGAGCAAAGCCGCAGCCATCGCATCCACGTCCGCTTTCCGACCGCGGGTAGATCCGCCCATCTCGCGCACCGCTGCCAATACCCGCGCGGTGGTCATGCGCTCATCCCACATCGTCACCTCCAGCTCACCTACGCGGCTCTTGATATCATCGGCGAGTGCCCGGGCGGCGTGAGCGGCATCACCTTCAGCCCCAGACTCGTCCAACGGGAGCCCCACGATGACCCCTACAACATTGTGCGTCGTGATGTGCTGGAGTAGCTGCGCCATGGGGAACCGTTTGCCGGCGCGGCGGGTGAGGGTGGTGAGCGGTTGGGCGAGTACCTGCGTTTCATCGGAAAGGGCGAGCCCGATCCGGCGCTCGCCCCAGTCCACAGCCAGGAGTCTGCCGGCCGTCCGGCCGCCCGGCCGTCCGGCCGTCACCCCTGCGACATCGTCTGGAAGAACTCGGTGTTGGTCTTGGTCCGCTTGAGCCGCTCGAGCAAGAACTCGATTGCCTCGACCGGCGGCATGTCCGACAGGAAGTTGCGCAGCAGGTAGACTTTGTTCAGCTCTTCCTTGGTGAGGAGCAGCTCCTCCTTGCGGGTGCTGCTGCGTTGCACGTCGATCGCGGGGAACGTGCGCCGCTCGGCGATGCGCCGGTCCAGAATCACTTCGGAGTTACCGGTGCCCTTGAACTCCTCGAAAATGACCTCGTCCATGCGCGAGCCGGTGTCGATCAGCGCGGTCGCCAGAATCGTGAGCGAGCCGCCGCCTTCGATGTTGCGCGCCGCGCCGAAGAAGCGCTTGGGTTTCTGCAGCGCGTTGGCGTCCACACCGCCGGACAGGATCTTGCCCGAGTGCGGCACGACGACGTTGTGCGCGCGGCCCAGGCGGGTGATCGAGTCGAGCAGAATCACAACGTCTTTGCCGTGCTCGACGAGGCGCTTGGCCTTTTCGATCACCATGTCCGCGACCTGCACGTGGCGATCGGCCGGTTCGTCGAACGTCGAGGAGACGACTTCGACGTTGTTTCCCTTGACGTTCTCTTCCATGTCGGTCACCTCTTCGGGCCGCTCGTCGATGAGCAGCACGATCAGGTAGACCTCGGGATGGTTCTCGATGATGGAGTTGGCGAGCTTCTGCATCAGAATCGTCTTACCGGCCTTGGGAGGCGAGACGATCAGACCGCGCTGCCCTTTGCCGATGGGGGCCAGGATGTCCATCACCCGCATCGACAGATCGCCATCCTTTCGCTCCAGCTTGAGCTGCTGTTCGGGATAACGGGGCCGCAGGTTGTCGAACGCGACCCGATGCTTGGCCTTCTCGGGTTCCTCGCCGTTGACGACCTCGACCTTCAGCAGCGCGAGGTAGCGCTCGCCCTCTTTCGGCGGCCGGACCTGCCCCGTAATCGTATCGCCAGTGCGCAGATCGAAACGCTTGATCTGGCTGGGCGAGACGTAGATGTCGTCGGGACCGTACAGATAGTTCCAGTCGGCGCTGCGGAGGAAGCCGTAGCCTTCCGGAAGAATCTCGAGCACGCCCTCGCCGCGCAGAACGGTGTCGGAATCGAGGAGCGATTGCTCGATGCGGAAAATGAGATCCTGCTTGCGGAGCCCAGAGTAGTTGGTGATGTTCAGGCTCTCGGCCATCGCGTGTAGTTCCGCGACGGACTTTCTCTTCAATTCGGCGATATCCACGTGTGCTTCAGCTCCGTTAGTTGCTACGGCGGGGAAAACCCCGGGATGGGGGATTGGTCCTGGTTGAAATGGAAACTTGGGAAATGAGCGGTGTGCGAACGCTCAAGTATAGTAATCACGCGTGAGCCTCACAAGGTTCTTGGTGGCGTGGCGCACGACCCCCCTCCACGACCGCGAAGTTATTGATGCACTTGTAGATCCGGTTCACGCTGCACCATCGGCGGAGCTTGCCGGCGCCCTGCACGAATGGCCGGGATCCTACTACTGGTCGAACGAGCCGGACGGCCGCCACCTCGTCCTCACCAGGCCGACATCCCAGCCGCGGGAAGCGTGGCCGACACACGCGGTTTTGTTCGTTGCCACGCTGCTGACCACCACCATATCGGGTGCCGTCATGAGCGGCCACCTGCCATCCGAGTTGAGCGTGTTGTTCAACCCGTCGTCCTGGGACGCCGGTTTCGTGAGGGGCTTAGCGGGCGGTCTTTCGTTTTCACTGCCGCTGCTCGCGATCCTGCTGTGTCACGAATTGGGGCATTATCTCACGGCGCGTCACTACAACCTGAACGTGTCGCCGCCCTTCTTCCTGCCGGGGCTTCCGACGCCGATTGGCATCGGGACGTTTGGGGCCTTCATTCGCCTGCGCACCATCCTGACGGACCGGCGCCAACTGTTGGACGTGGGGGCGGCGGGACCGCTCGCCGGTTTTGTCGTTGCGCTCCCCGTGCTGTGGTGGGGGCTGGCGCACAGTCAGGTCCTCGACCCGAGCACGAACGGAATGTCGGTCCAATCCGGCTGGGGCTTATGGCCGCTGGGTGATTCGCTGGTTACGCGTCTGGTGCGGGCCGTCACGCACACTGGATATGGCGAGGTCCAGCTGCATCCCACCGCCTTCGCCGGGTGGGTCGGCATGTTCGTCACGATGCTGAACCTGCTCCCCATCGCGCAGCTCGACGGAGGACACATCCTGTATGCTGCGTTGCCGCGAGTCCAGCGCTGGGTGGCGCGGGCGATCTGGCTCGTGATCGTACTGCTCGGCTACTTCTCAAAGAGCTGGCTGATCTGGGGGGTCATCGTGCTATTGCTGTCGCGCGGCCAGTTTGGGCACCCGCCCGTGCTGGACGCCTATCGGCCGCTGCCGCGGTCACGGATGTGGCTGCTGGTGGCAAGTCTGCTGCTGTTTGTTCTCACGTTCACTCCTGTGCCCTCTCCCTAGTGTATTGCGTTGGTAAAAGCCGTTCGCAACGTTCCATAAGACGGCCCTGCGTACGCCGAGGAGGTTCTTGTGACGACCTACCAGCTACGTCCCCTCAGCACGGGTGAGATTCTGGACGGCGCGCTCATTCTGTTGCGGCGTCACTTCGCATTGCTCTTGAGCGTCGCGGTGGTCTGCGAGGGCATTCCCACGGTGCTGGATATCTACGTCGAATTGGCGGGCGGCTCGACGGACAATCCCGGATTGAGTCTCCTGGACCGAGTGCTGACCATGGTGGGAGGCGTGCTCGTGACCGGGGCGACTGTGCAGATCGTGTCGGAGGCCTATCTCGGCCGCACCCCGGTGTTCGGTGACGCGATGCGTTTCGCCGGAAACAGGTTCGGGACGATCTTCGGCGCGAGCTTCATCAGCGGGGTCCTGATCGTTCTGGCCACGCTGGCGCTGCTGATCCCAGGGATCGTCGTGGCGTGCGGCTACTCCGTCACCTCCGCCGCGGCCGCGCTCGAATCCGGCACCTCCAGCGAGGCGGTTCAGCGATCGTGGGCTCTGACGAAGGGCCACAAGTGGAAGGCGTTCGCGTTAGGCGTGGTTACGATCGGGCTGCTGCTGGTCATCTACGTCGCGGCCGGAGTCGTAGGTGGTCTCGTGGGAGAGTTTATCGGCGGAGGCGACATTCCGTTGGCGCTGCTGGCCGGCGCGGTGTCACTACTCATCTATCCGGTGCTTTCCTGCGTGTTCACCGTCTTCTACTATGACCTGAGGGTCCGCAAGGAAGCCTTC
The DNA here is from genome assembly GCA_050264615.1 of Gemmatimonadota bacterium. Classification (GTDB taxonomy): domain Bacteria; phylum Gemmatimonadota; class Gemmatimonadetes; order Gemmatimonadales; family GWC2-71-9; genus 20CM-2-65-7. The sequence goes on along the minus strand of JBLNGI010000221.1, from coordinate 2,023 downwards.
GATTTGGAAATGCTGAGTCAGCAGTTGAGCGTCAGGACCTAAGGGCGGGGGCAACTATTGCGTAACTCCTAGCCATTTACAATGTTATTTCAAACCAGCCCCTGGATCGGCATGCCTGCTCAACCTGTCCGATACACCCCGGTTGCAGCGACCGATACGGTCGTGCACGATCTGCCCCCCATTCGCTTCGACGGACAACCCGTAGACATCCGACTCTCGCTGCGCCGCACTGAAGACGGTATCTGGCGTGGCCGCATACTGTTCGGCGCCGAGGGCACGGAAGCGGAGCGCTCCAGCGCGGAAATCTTCTGCGCGGGAACGGAACAGGATCTGTGGCAGTCCGTGCGGGACCTGCGGGACCATCACCTGCGCGACCTGTACCGCTCGCTGCTGTGATGGGAGGGGCGGATCCCAAGTCGCTTGCGAAGCTGCGGCACGACCTTTCCAACCCGCTGTCGGCGATCCTCGCCGAGATTCAGCTGTTGCTCCTCTCGCCCAAGAAGTACGATGACGAGACGCTGGCCGGCCTCAAACAAATCGAGGACCTGGCGCGCCAGATGCGTCAGATGCTGCAAGCTTAGTGTGAGTCGGCGGCACCTCCCGCGCTTTGCTCCTCCCACCGCATGGTGGCCGCCTCGGCGCCTGCGCTTGGCCTTCCTTATTAGTCGGTCCGCACATCGGATGGCGCGCCGAGTGACGCGCGTCATAGCGGGGCCGGTCAGACGCCCGTAAATCAGACGTTGGAGGCGCGCGCAGCTTACACCCCCTTCATAAGGTGGGAGTCCCCGACGTTGGCTGGTCGCTGGGCAATGTTCCTCACAATGAGCGGTTTTGTCGCGGCCTGTGCGGGTGGGCCACGACCGACTTCTGTCACCCCCGCGGAAATCCCCACCCTCAAAGCCCAAGCAGCACAGCAACCTACAAACGCTCAAGTTCGCTTCCGTCTCGCCGCCGCCTTGATGGCTGCGGGTCGATGTGATACGGCGGTGGTCGCTGCCACGGCCGGCCAGATGCTGGCCCCGACCGACGTGCTGGGCCCGATGGTGATCGGCAAATGCCAGGAGCAGGGCGGCCGACCGGACCTCGCCTACGCGACCTATACCGACTTTGCACGGCGCTACCCCCAGGCGCGCGGGGTAGCCGGGGTCCGCGCGCTGGCCCAGCTCGCACTGCGCGCTCAGGCAACTCAGACGGCCAAGTTGGCGATTTCGCGAGAGGCCACGCTGACGACCCTGGCACCGGAGCCGGCGACACTCGCGGTGCTACCCGTGACGATCGCCGGGGACTCGAGCCTCCAGCCGCTCTCGCGCGGGCTGGCGGAGCTGATCACCACCGACCTCGCCCTCGTGCGCAATCTGCGGCTCCTGGAACGCGTCCAGATCGGCACGCTGCTCGACGAGCTGCAGCTCGGAGCGTCGGGCCGCGCCGATCCGGCGACCGCGGCGCGCGTGGGACGGCTGCTGCGCGCGGAGCGGATGGTGCAGGGCGTCGCCGCGATCACGGAGAACGGACCGGTCCGGATGTCGGCGGCCGTCGTGCGCGGCAACGGCGAGGTGCGGGCCGGCGCACAGGTGAACGGGACGTTCAAACAACTGCTCGATCTCGAGAAGCAGCTCGTGTTCGGCATCGCCACGCAGCTGGGCATTCAGCTCACGGACGCAGAACGGCAGCGGATCCTGCGCGAGGGACCGAAAAACCTGACGGCCTTCCTCGCCTACAGCGAGGGGCTCGAGGCGATGGATCGCGGCGATTACCACGCTGCCGCGGCCTCGTTCAGCGCCGCCGCGCAAGCCGATCCGTCGTTCCAACAGGCCCAGCAGCAGCAGCAGGCGGCAGAAGCGGCGCCGCTCGTGCAAACCACCCCGGGCGACCTGGTGACCGTCGTTCAGGCGGTCGAGCAGCTGACCACGCCCACCGAGCCGGCGTCGGTCGGCGCGCTGCAGCAGGGGACGTTGGATGTCTCCGGAACGATCGGCGACATCACCGGACCGACCGGCATCAACACCATCCTCAGCAATCCCAC
>JBLNGI010000220.1:0-5917 GCA_050264615.1 Gemmatimonadota bacterium | reverse complement strand
CGTACGACTACGTCACGCGCACGATCGCGCGCACGCTCGGGAGTCCGTCGAAGGGCTACTTCCTCCTGCTCGGCGCCGCCGTCGCGCTGCTCGGCGTCGGCATCGTCACGCTGCTGTTCCTACTGCGCTACGGCCTGGGGCTCGCGGGCTACTCGCACCCGGTCTACTGGGCGGTCTACATCACGTGCTTCGTGTTCTGGGTCGGTATCGCGCACTCGGGCACGCTGATCTCGGCGATTTTGTTCCTGTTCCGCTCGGGCTGGCGCACGGCCGTGTACCGCACCGCCGAAGCGATGACCGTATTCGCGGTCATGACCGCAGGACTGTTCCCCCTGATTCACATCGGGCGGCAGTGGTACTTCTACTGGCTGATCCCGTACCCCAACGAGCGGGGGCTCTGGCCCAACTTCAAGTCGCCGCTGATCTGGGACGAGTTCGCGATCGGGACGTACTTCACCGTCTCCACCGTGTTCCTGATCATGGGCTTGATTCCCGACATCGCGGCGGTGCGCGACCTGGCGACCGGCTGGCGCAAGAAGCTGTACGCGATCACGTCGCTCGGCTGGACCGGCGCGAACGAGCAGTGGCGTCATTACACCCGCGGCTATCTGTACCTCGCCGCGCTCGCGACGCCGCTCGTGCTGTCGGTGCACAGCGTGGTGTCGTGGGACTTCGCGATGTCGATCGTGCCCGGGTGGCACGCGACCTTGTTCGCGCCGTACTTCGTGGCCGGCGCGATCTATTCCGGCGTCGGCATGGTGATCACGCTGCTCGTCCCGATCCGGAAGCTGTTCAAGCTGGAAGAGATCATCACGATCCATCATTTCGAGAATCTCGCGAAACTGTGCCTGCTGACGGGCTCGATCGTGAGCTTCTCGTACATGACGGAGAACTTCGTCGCCTGGTTCAGCGGCAATCCGCACGAGCGCGCGGCGTTCTGGTACCGGGCGTTCGGCGAGTACTGGTGGGCGAGCTGGACCATGAACATCTGCAACGGGCTGCTGCCGTGGCTGCTGTGGTCCAAGACCGTGCGCACCAACATCACGGCGCTGTTCGTGATCTCGATCTTCGTGAACATCGGGATGTGGTTCGAACGCTACGTCATCATCGTCGTCTCGCTGGCAGGCGAGCCGTACCAGCCGTGGGCGAACGCGGTCTACAATCCCACCTGGGCCGACTGGGGCATCATGGCCGGCAGTTTCGGGTGGTTCTTCATGTGGTTCCTCTTGTTCGTGAAGAACTTCCCCGCGGTGTCGATCAGCGAGGTGAAGGAAGTCCTGCCGCCGCCCAGGCGGCAGGCAGCGCGGGCCGGAGCGCACTGACCATGACCACCCATCTGCGCCTGCCGCTCCCCAAGCCGATTCAAGACATCATCCATCCGCCGCCCACGCCGGGTGTGCTCGGAGTCTTTTCGTATCTGGACGCGACGCTCGACGCCATCAAGAAGCTGCGCGCGGCCGGACATACCGACTTCACCGTCTATTCCCCGATCCCCCGTCACGAGATCGAGGATGCCCTGGGGCAGTCGGTGAGTCCCGTGCGCGCGTTCACGCTGATCGGTGGCATCGCGGGCTGCGCCATCGGCGCCTGGCTCACGCTCTGGATGTCCTACGACTGGCCCGTGGTCGTCGGCGGCAAGCCCGTCGGTTCGATCCCGCCCTACGTCATCATCATGTTCGAGATGACGATTCTGTTCGGCGCACTGTCCACCATTCTCGGCATCGTGTTCAACGCCGCGTTCGCGGCCCGGCGCTCGGGAACGATTCAATACGACGAGCGCTTCACGAACGACCGGTTCGGCATCTTCGTCCCCGCCGATTCGGGCAAAGCCTCGGGGGTCGAATCGCTCCTCAAGCAGAGCGGGGCGGAGGAGGTGCGCCGTGGCTAGCCGCCGCCCCCGTGCCGTCCTTGCCGCCCTTGCCGTCTTGGGTGTTCTGGCCTGCAATCCGGACGATGTCGTACACAAGGTCGGCTGGTTCGCGACGATGCGCCATCAGCGCAACATCAAGCCATACGCGCGGCCGATTCCGGCTGTCGCCGGCACGGTGCCCGTGGGCACTGCCGAGCTGCCGGTGACGCGCGAGAACGCCGACCGGCTGGCGAATCCCCGCACGCGCACGGCCGAGTCGCTGAATCGCGGGAAGTGGGTCTACGGGACCTACTGCCAGGTCTGTCACGGCGAGCGTGGCCAGGGTGACGGCCCCGTGTCGATCGCCGGCGGCGGGCCGTTCCCCGGCATCCCGTCGCTCGTCGATCCCGCGCGCCCCCGCATGAGTGACGGCGCGGTCTACGGGATGGTCGTCGAGGCGCAACGCATGGGACGCGGCTTGATGCCCCGCTACGGCGACAAGATTCACGGCAACGACCGCTGGGATGTCGTGAACTACGTCCGCAGCCTCCAGGTGCTCGAGCGAGGCAACCGGTGAGCGTGGCGACGGCCAGCCGGGCGGATCTCTCACAGAAGGCGCGCCAGGCCCCGGTCGCGCGCGTCATGTTGCTGGGCGCGATCGCGGCGATCCTCGGCGGCATCGTGCTCGTGCCGGCGCTGATGGGCGCTCACCCCGAGCGCGCGTGGTGGGCCTACCACGCGAACTTCATGTTCTGGATCGGCCTGGCGCAGGGCATGGTCGTGTTTGCCGCGACGCAGAAGCTCGCGAAAGGACACTGGTCCGGCGTCATCATTCGCTTTGCGGAAGCCGGCGTCGCGTTCACCACCGTCGCCGTCGTGCTGTTCATCGGTCTTTTCATCGGCCGCCAATACATCTTCACCTGGATCCACGAGCCACGGCCGGAGGTCGGTTGGTGGCTCACGAGCAAATGGTTCTTCCTCCGTAACGGAGCGATCCTCGCGGTCCTGTCGTGGCTGTCGTGGCGCTTCGTGCGGCGCGACACCGCACCCGATGTGCGGGAGCTCGCCGCCGGCAGCCCGGTCGATCGGAAGGAAGACGCTGGCCTGATCGCGCGCGACGCGGCGATCCTGGTGCTCGCGTACGCGTTCGGGTACAGTCTGCTGGCGTTCGATCTGATGATGTCGTTGGCTCACAAGTGGGTCAGCAACCTGTTCGGCATCTTCTACTTCATGGGGAGCTTTCTGTCCGCGCTGATGATGCTGGCGATCCTCGGCATCACGCTGCGGCGTGCCATGGGTCTGGACGGGATCTACAGCAAGCGCCAGCAACACGACCTCGGCAAGCTCTGCTTCGGGTTCAGTGTGTTCTGGGCGTACCTGATGTTTTCGCAATACCTCGTGATCTGGTACGGCAACCTCCCCGAGGAGACGTACTTCATCTTCTATCGACTCGTGGGTGCGTGGCGGCCGATCGGCATCGCCGTGTTCTTGCTCGTCTTCCTGATCCCGTTCATCGGCCTGCTCGGCGAGAAGCCGAAGAAGTTCGCTCCCACCATGTTGGGGTTCGCGATCGTGAGTCTCGCCGGCATCTGGTTGGAGCGGTACCTCGAAATCGTGCCCTCCATCAATCACGGGGCGGGCCCGGCTATCGGGATTCCGGAAGCGGGCGCGGCGCTGTTCTTTGGCGGGCTGTTCTTCCTGTCCTGGGGCCTGTTCGCTTCTCGATATCCCATCATCTCCCCGCGGCTCGCGGCCGACGCGTTGGAGCGCGAGCACCACTAGCCCTTTCGCCCAACTAGCCTTTTTGCAGAGACGCGGGTAGAACTCGGCTGACCCTGTTCCGCTCCTGGAGGGATCATGCCGATGTTTCGTTTGTTGGCCGTGGCGGCACTCGTGGCTGGCTTGGGCTGCGGTGGAGGGAGTACCGGGTACTCGCCGCCGCCACCACCCAATCCACCGGCCGTACCCCCGCCGCCCCCGCCCGGAGGCGGTCACTCGACCACGATCACGGTCGACAACAACTTCTTCTCGCCCACGCCGGACACGATCTCGGTCGGCACGATCACTTTCCAATGGGCCGCGGGAGCTATCACGCATAACGTCACGTGGGACACCGGCCCGACCACTCCCACAAATTCTGCCAACCAATCGTCCGGTACTTACCAGGCCCCGCTGGTGCTGGGCACCTACACCTATCACTGCTCGTTTCATGGGGGCATGGCTGGAGTGATTGTCGTCCTGCCGTAGTTTCATCTCGCGTCATCCAGGCTCCCGGAGCATTACTCCGGGAGTCTTTCTCTTCGGAACTTGTCGCGTACGCAGCGGGTTTGCTTCGTACACACTTTCGGAGGCTGTATGCGGATCGCAGGTCTGTGTCTTCTCGTCTTGAGCGCGGCAACGATCGCCGCGTGTAGTGATGCAACTGGCAGCAGCCGCGGCGGGCACGGCAACGCTATCACCGTCAGCAACAATTCCTTCAATCCAAATCCTGACACCGCGGCCGCCGGCGTGGTGACATTCACCTGGTCCAACGCCTCCAATACTCACAACGTGACATGGCTCACCGGTCCGACCACGCCGGCAAATTCGTCGACCATGTCGACCGGGACGTTCCAGGCCACGTTGGCGCTGGGCACGTACACCTACCACTGCACGATTCATGCGGGGATGAACGGCACCATCGTCGTCCAATAACCTGGCGCTCCCGGAGCAGATCCCGCCCCGGGAGCTTAGTTTTTCCCGCATGAACGTGTGGCGCCACGCGGCGGATTTGATTCGCGGAGGTGCTTCCGGAGCGCTCGCGACCGTCGCGCGCGTTCGCGGCTCGACGCCCGTGCCTGCGGGCACCAAGATGCTCGTCGGTGCGGAAGGGCGGCTGCTCGGTTCCGTGGGCGGCGGCTGCGTGGAAGCGGAAGTCATCGGCGCGGCGCTCGAGGTGCAGCGCCGGCGCGCACCCAACCTGCTCACGCATCATCTCAACGCCGACCTGGCCGGTGATCTCGGCCTGTCCTGCGGCGGCACCGTCGACATCTTCGTCGAACCGCTCCTCTCTGATCCGAGCTACCTGCGCGTGCTCGAGTCCGCCGCTACGGCCGAATCCGGGCTGGTGCGGACGGCGACCGACTGGAGCAGGGGCGGTCCCATCAAGACCTTCGAGCAGCTCGCCGGTGTGCGCGCTGGAGCCGCGGCGACGTTGACCCGGGATGGGCAGTTCGTCGAGGAGCGGCTGCTGCTCGCGCCGCGCGTGTTCGTGTTCGGCGCCGGGCACGTGGGGGCGGCCATCGCGCGCGCCGCGGCCGCGGCCGCGTTCCGGGTCATCGTGATCGACGACCGGGCCGAGTACGCTGATTCGACGCGTTTTCCGGATGGAGTCGATGTGCTTGCCGCAGACGTCGAGGACGCACTGACACGCTACCCGCTCATGGCTGCCGATGCCGTCGTGATCGCGACGCGCGGGCATCGCAATGACGCGTTGATCCTGGAGCGGGTCGCAACGTCGCCGGCGGGCTATGTCGGGTTACTCGGGAGCCGTCGCAAGAAGATCGTTGTGACCAAGGGGCTCAAAGCCGCTGGGGTCCCCGCGAAGAGCCTTCAGCGCGTGCGCGTCCCAGTCGGGTTAGCGATTGGGGCGATCACACCTGAAGAGATTGCCGTCAGCGTCGTGGCCGAGCTGATCGCCTGGCGGCGTGGCGAGCATTAGGGCAGCGGCTCGACCTGCTCCAGCAGCTTGTTGAGCGAATCCGTTGAGACTGGTCCGGTGATCTCGACGCGCAGTCTCCCCACGTAGCGAGCCAGGACGGCACGTTCGCGATCCGCTGAGCGGTAGGTGAACACGCCTGACACGCCCGACGAGTCGTCATTCCCCGCAGCAGTCGCAGGCCGCTGGATGATCTGAATCACCGTATTTGAGTCGAGCGCCTGTTCGACGACGACCGTGCTGTCCGTCCCCGGACTGCCGCGAATGCGGCGCGTCGCGAGACCCGGTACGCCCACCGGCCGATCTCCCAGCATGGACGCGGCCTTCCCGCGGCTGATCAGCGGCCACGTCGTGGACACCAGGTTGCGCAC
>JBLNGI010000219.1:0-6640 GCA_050264615.1 Gemmatimonadota bacterium | reverse complement strand
GGGGAGCCGGCCTGTGGCATGCCTGCAACAGTTACTCGGGTTCCATTCGCTCCAGGGCGTAGCGCAACCGCAGCACCGCGGTATCCAGCAGCCGCCGGGAATCGTCCCGGAGCGCGCCCATGTCGGCGAGCTGCGTGAGCAGCTCGAGCACGGCATGGATCTGGGCTGTGGCCGATTCAACGATCATCCTGCGATCCAGCCCGCTGCGGCGCTCGATGTCCACCGCGACACTCTTCACGCGCCGATCTGCGCCCCGCCTGCGATTCGCCACAGTCATGAGACCTCCCAGGTGCGTTCGCTGTTCAGCAGTGCGTCCAAGTCTCCCGTGCTCGGCGCTGCTCCTTTCTGCGCATAGACTTCATGCTCATAGGACGCGGTCGGGTTGCAGTAGAGCACGCCCATTGCCGTGGGGAACGGCGGCTCGAGCGCCGCAAGCAGCTGCGCGAGCGGGCGATTGGTCTCATCGTGCAGGAGCGTGTCCGGACCGGCGGGGGCGACTTCCAGTTCCAGCGTGCCGGGCTTCAGCCGCAGCCCTTTCTCCTTGTTCTTGCCGAATACCAGCGCCTTGCCGTGCTCGACCAGAATCTGCGCATCGGCCGCGACTTCCTTGCCCGTAATGTGCTCGAACACCGCGTCGTTGAACACGACGCAGTTCTGGAGAATTTCGACGAATGACGCTCCCGTGTGCGCGTGCGCGCGCTTGAGCACGCTGATGAGATGTGCCTGCAGCGTGTCGATCGATCGAGCGACGAACCGCGCGCCTGCGCCGAGCGCAAAAGCGCAGGCCGAGACTGGATTCTCGATCGAGCCCAGCGGCGTGGAGGGCGAACGGGTGCCGCGCCGGGACGTCGGCGAGTACTGGCCCTTGGTCAGGCCGTAGATCTCGTAGTTGAACAGGATGATGTTGAGGTCCACGTTGCGACGCAGCACGTGCAGCAAGAGGTTGCCGCCGATCGACAGGCCGTCGCCGTCGCCGGTCATCACCCACACGTCGAGCTCGGGATTGGCGAGCTTGATCCCGGTCGCGATCGCCGGCGCCCGTCCATGCACGGTGTGAAAGCCGTAGGTGGACATGTAATAAGGAAAGCGCGCCGCACACCCGATCCCGCTCACGAACACGGTGCGCTCACGCACCAGCCCCATCTCCGCGCACGCCTTCTGCACGGCCTTGAGAATCGCGTAGTCCCCGCACCCCGGACACCAGCGGACTTCCTGGTCTGAGGCGTAATCCTTCGGCGCGAGCTGCGCATCGGTGATCGTGGTGACGGTCATCCGGCTTCGCCTCCCAACCCGCTGCCCTCGGAGGGCGGCGGAGCGCCACCGCGAATTCGTTGCACGATATCTGTCACACGGAACGGCTTTCCCGTGACCTTGCTGAATCCTTCGGCGTCGACCAAGTACTCTGCCCGGAGCAGCTTCACAAGCTGTCCATTGTTCATCTCGGGCACCAGCACCCGATCGTAGCGCTTGAGCAAGTCTCCCAAATTGCGAGGGAATGGACTCAAGTAGCGCAGCTGGATGTGCGCGACGTCTCGGCCTTCATCGCGTGCGATACCCACGGCGCGATGGATCGCACCGAATGTCGAGCCCCAGCCGACGACTGCCAGCTCCCCGTGATCGTCGCCCAGCGAGACAGTCTGCAGCGGAACGTCGTTCGCGATGCCGGCGATCTTATCGGCCCGGGCCCTGGTCATGCGCGCGTGATTGTCGGCATCGTACGAGATGTGGCCGGAGTCGTAGTCGCGCTCGAGCCCGCCGATCCGGTGCTCCAGCTGCGGCGTGCCGGGCTTCACCCAGGGACGCGCCAGCGTCTCGGGATCACGCAGGAACGGATGGAAGCCTTCGGGATCGGTCCGGTACGAAATCGGGAAGCGCGGCAGGTCGGCTTCGCGCGGGATGCGCCACGGCTCCGCGGCATGCGCGAGATAACCGTCGCTCAACACCATGACCGGAGTCATGTACTTCGTGGCGATGCGCACGGCCTCCATCGCGATGTCGAAGCAGTCGGCCGTCGAGACGGGCGCGAGCACCGCGAGCGGCGCGTCGGCGTTGCGGCCGAGCACCGCCTGGAACAGATCGGACTGCTCGGCCTTCGTCGGCATCCCCGTCGAGGGACCGGCCCGCTGTGAGTCGATGACGATGAGCGGCAGTTCGGTGGCAATCGCGAGGCCGATCATTTCCGTCTTGAGCGCGATGCCCGGACCCGAGCTGGAGGTGACGCCCAGCGCTCCCGCATAGGAAGCGCCCAGCGCGGCACCGGCCGCAGCGATCTCATCTTCGGCCTGGAACGTGACGACGCCATAGGCCCGGAGATGGGCGAGGGTGTGCAGCAGGGCGGAAGCCGGCGTAATCGGGTACCCGGCGAACACGAGTTTCTCGATGCCGGCTGCGCGCAGCCCGGCCACGAGTCCCCAGGCCAGGCCTTCGGTCCCGGTCACCGTGCGATAGCGGCCCGGCTGGACCTTGGCCTTGGGCACGACGTAGCCGACCAGGTGCTCCGTCATCTCGGCCGTCTCGCCGAACGCGTGCCCCGCATTCAACGCCGCGACGTTCGCGGCGGCGATCACCGGCTTCTTCGCGAACTTCTTCTTGAGCCAATCGACCGACGCCGTCCGCTCGTAGCCGTACATCCACAGCAGCAGGCCGAGCGCCCACATGTTGCGGCACAGGTGCGCTTCGCGTGACGACAGGCCGTGCGGCTTCACCGCATCGGCGGTGAGCTTCGTGATGTCGAACTTCAGCACTTGATAGCGGGCCAGCGTGTCGTCCTCGAGGGGATTCTGGGCATAGCCGGCCTTGCTGAGATTGCGCTCGGTGAAGGCCGCCGTATCCACGATGACCGTGCCGCCCACCTTGAGGTCTTCGATTTCGACCGTCAGCGCCGCCGGATTCATGGCGACGAGCACATCGACGGCGTCGCCCGGAGTCATCACGTCGCCACCGCCGAAGTGGATCTGGAATGCCGAGACGCCGAACGTCGTCCCGGTGGGCGCGCGGATTTCGGCTGGGAAGTCGGGGAACGTCGAAAAGTCGCTGCCGGCGAGCGCGGTCTCGAGCGTAAACTGGCTCCCGGTCACCTGCATGCCGTCCCCCGAATCGCCCGCGAACCGAATGACGACGGCGTCACGGCTCTCGCGGTGAGGACGGGCAACGGTCGAGGTCATAGGGCGTAATCTATACGAGGTGACGGAGCACAAACCATACGTTCGCCGGGCGTTCGGCCAGCCGTCGCATGTACCAGGCGAACCAGGCGCTCCCGTAGCTGATCAGGACGCGGACTTCGGCGCCCAAGGCAGCCAGTTTGCGCTGCTCCTCGGCGCGAATCCCATACAGCATGTGAAACTCGTATGAAGAGGCGTTCACGCGCTTTTCGACGGCCATCTGCCGGATGCGCTCGACCAACGGCAGATCATGGGTGCCGAACACGGGTTTCGCGCGTTGGCGGCCGGCTTCGGAGAGCAGGCGCTCTGCCAGCTGGCGATACGCTTCGTCCACATCGGCTTTCTTGGGAAAGGCGAGGTCGGCCGGCTCATTGTACGCGCCTTTCACCAGCCGAATCGCCGGCGCGATCGCCAGCAGGCTTTCGAGATCCTTCGGCGTGCGGCGCAGATACGCTTGCAAACAGACGCCCACGTTGGACCACTCGGCCTTGGCGCGGCGGTAGACCTCGAGTGTCGCGTCGACATAGCGCGACTCCTCCATGTCGATCCACAAGAAAGACCGCGCCTGCTCGGCGCGCGCGGCGAGCTTCAGCACATCCTGCACGCATCCTTCCTGACTGCCGTCCAGCCCGAGGTGGGTGAGCTTCACGGAGATATGGGCCGGCAGCTTGCGGCGTTGAATCTTTTCGAGCACTCCGAGGTAATGATCGCGGACGGCAGCCGCCTCGGCGCGGTTCGTGACCTGCTCGCCCAGCTCCGTGAGCACACTGCCCAGCCCGGCTTTCGCGAATTGACTGGTCGCATCGAGCGCGGCGTCGAGCGTTTCACCGGGCATGAAGCGCTTCACGGCGCGTTGGAAGAAACGACGCTCGCGGAGTTGCCGCGCGAGCCACTGGCTGCGAGATGCCTTGAGGAGGATGCTGCGTGCGAATCCCATGCAGAGATAGTGTAGTGTATCGTTACTTCATGCCAGCACACCGGTTCTCGATCCTCAGCCTGATGGTCTTCGGGGCCTGCGCGCACCCCCGTGCTGGTACGGGCGGCGCCGCGACTCCCACGGAGACAAGCTGCCTGCTTTCGACCGGGCCGGCCGCGTCGCGCGCCCCGGTCATCCGGATCGGGCTGACGGATCCGGTCGAGCCACGCCACGCCCCGATCCCGACCAACGACGGCGAGCGCCTCGTGTTCCGGCATCTGTACGAGACCCCCGTCCGGCTGGACTGCGAAGGCAAGGCGACGCCCGAGCTCGCCGAGACGTGGGTGAAGGAGGACGATGGCCGGCGCTGGACGTTCCGGCTGCGCGACGGCGCCCAGTTCTGGGACGGTGCGCCCGTCACGGCGCAGGACGTCGTGTTTGGTCGCGGCGGTCTCGGGTACACGCTGGGCGCGCTCGAGCCCCGGGTCGTTACCGTCAGGCTCGCGAAACAGGCGAACGAGCTGCCGCCGATCCTGGCGGATCCGGGCCTGGCGATCGTGAAGCCGGCGCCGGATACGAGTTGGCCCATCGGCACCGGGGCGTACTGGGCCACGAGCGCGACGACGACGGCCCAGGAGATTCGAGCACAGAACTCCCGCGGCGACACGCTGGTGTTCCGCGTCGCCGCCGGTGGAGACGCCCGGGATCTGCTGGACGCCGGCGTCGACCTGCTCGTCACGCGCGATCGCGCGCTGCGCGACTATGCCGCAACGCTGAAGGACCGGGCCGTGGTCGCCCTCCCGTGGGATCGTATCTACGTCTACGTCACACCGGACGCTGGAGGGGGAGGGGGGAGCCCGCGGTTCGACGGCCTCGAGCAGGCGGTGCGCGCTGAGGCGCGGAGCCCCGAAGGCGGTTCTTGGTGGCTCGATCTGCGGCCCTGTGGTATGGGTAGCGACACGAGCTCAGCGCCGGCCACCACCGGTCAACGGCGCATCCTCTATGCGCGATCCGACCCGACGGCGCGCGACCTGGCCGGCCGGCTCGCGGCGCTCACCCGCGCGGTGGCGACCGCGCGCTCGAACGACGACCTCAAGGCGGCTGTCGCCGCGGGAAAGGATTGGGGCTACATCGTCGCGCTGCCGCGCACGACCGCGGACCCATGCCGCACCGCGCGGGCGTTGTTGCCGCAATGGTCCGCCACCATCACCGCGCTGGTGGAGACACGTCCCACCGCGATCGTGCGCCGCGGAGTCGCGCGTTGGGCCTTGGATCAAGACGGCACGGTCCACCTGGCCGCTCCATGACCTTCCGCACCCGCCTCCTGACCGCGTTCGGGGTGGTGGTGCTGATTCCGCTGCTCGTGTTCGGCTTCGGTATCCGCCGGGAGATGGCGCGGCGGATTACGGGCGAGTATGAGCGGCGCGTGCGCACGCTCGTCAGCGTGATCAACGCGGACCTGGCACGCGAAACCGATCGCGTCGCCGGACGGCTCGCGGCGATGAAAACCGCGCTCGGGAACGACATCCAGTTCCGGAACTTTGCCGTGCGGGGGGACAAGCGGGAGTATGTGCTCGATTACGCCGGCGAAGGGATGCGGCTGGCCGGCCTCGATTTCCTGCAGCTTCAGGACGACGAAGCGCGCATCCTCTCGTCGGGTCATTTCCGCAACGAGTTCGACCGGCTCGGTCCACCAGTCCATGGCACCACGCTGGTGCGGGCCGCCGCTGCCGAGGGGCCGTTCCTCGCGCTCGTCACGAGTGATTCATTCGCGATTTCGGGCAAGGCCTTTCGCCTGGTGGGAGGCGTCACGGTCGATTCGGCATTTCTCGCGCGACTCGCGCGCGATCCGGAGCTCGGCGTCCAGCTGGCACTCCCGATGGACACGGCGGCGGCGGATACGGGGCGCCTGGTGGTCGGAGAAATCGTGCTGCCCTTTGTCGATGCCGCCGACGGTCCGGGGCGAGTCGAGCGCGCCCGCATCGAGATCACGCGCTCCGCGGCTCTCCTCACTGCGCTGCAGCGCAACGTCAATCTCTGGTTTCTGGTTGCCGTGCTGGTCGCGGCATTGGCGGCGCTGCTGCTCGCCGGCTGGCTCTCCACGCGCATCAGCACGCCGGTCGAAGCCGGGATGCGAGAGATGGAACGGCGTGCCGCGATCGGCGACCTCGCGCGCCAGGTGAATCACGACGTGAAGAACGGCCTCGCGCCGCTGCGGAACGTGTTCCGCCATCTGACCCAGGTCGCGCGGGACGAGCCGGGGCAGTTGCGGCAGGTATTCAGCGAACGGCAGGGAACGGTCGAGTCCAGCATCAATTATCTGGAGACGCTCGCCGCCAATTACGCCAAGCTGTCTCCCCAATCCGATCGCAAAGCAACGGACGTGAATGCAGTGGTGCGGGATACCGTGGCAGGGTCCGCCGCCGTGAAGACACAGCTGGCCGATGGCCTCCCGTCGGTCTCGGCCGATGCCCTGGTGTTGCGCCGGATCATCGAGAACCTGGTGAGCAACGCGCTCGACAGTCTCGATGGAAAGAACGGCGCTGTTGGGGTGAAGACCGAA
>JBLNGI010000218.1:0-32465 GCA_050264615.1 Gemmatimonadota bacterium | reverse complement strand
CCTGCACGGCGGCGCGCGCCTGGGGCAGAATGTTCGTCCGGTACAGCTCGCCGAGCGCGCGGTCTTGCTCCGCGCGCGCGCGGGTCTCGATGACTTGAGCGATCGTCTCGTTGCGCTGGTTGAGCAGCTCGGCCTGCGACATGTCGCGCATCGCCGCCATCTCGCGCCGCATCGGAAGCTGCCGTGCGCCTGCGAAAATCGGCACGTTGAACCCGAACATGAGACTTACCATGTCGGGGAACTCCGGACGACGCTGGAGCTGAACCCCGAGCTGGAAATCAGGATAGAGCTCGCGGCGCGCGGAGCGCAGTGCTGCTTCGGCGGCTGCCACGCGCTCGGCTCCGGCTCGCAGTGCCGCCCGGTCGCCCATTGCCCACGCGATCAGCGTGTCGATGGCCGGGAGGTCGGCTGCGGGGAGACCAGGCAACTCCACTGGCCCAATCGGGCTTGTCGCCTCGCGACCGAGCAGTGCGTTGAGGCGCGCTGCGGCGGCGATCCGCATCTGACCCATACGCGTGATTTCTTCACCCATACGCGCGACTTCGACCTGGGCTCGCAGCACGTCTTGCTGAACGCCCGATCCGACCGCGTACATCGTCGTGGCGACGTTGGTGAAGTCACGCAAGAGTCCGCGGGTCTGGTGCATGACATCGAGGGCGCGATCTGCGTACGCGATCTCGTAGTAGACCATGCGCACTCGCGCGGCGAGCATCCGCTCCTGCTCGTCGGCATCGGCGTGGGCGGCCGCCGCCGTGTGACGCGCGGCGCGCTTGGCGTTCCCAAGCTTGCCAGGCCATGGCAGCATCTGCATGAGCTGGAGCTGGTTCATCGTCATCGGGTCCATCGTGGATCCGAAGTCGGAGGCCATGCGATTCATCAGACCAAGCTGCAGCTGCGGATCGGGCAGCGCGCCCGCCGGTCCGATCCGCGCGGTTGCCGCGTCCGCCGAGAGTCGCGAGGCGCGCAGCATCGGGTTCGCGAAGAGCGCAACCCGAATGGCCTCGCGAGCGGTTAGCGTATCGCCCTGCGCAGCGGCGAGCCCGGCGCACAGCCCGAGCAACGCCGCCGCGAGGGGAAGCACGCGTGCGGTCATGCACGCTGCTCCGTCCGAGCGAGCTTGTTATAAAACAGCGCGACGAGCCAGCCGATGAGCACTCCGACCAGGGCGCCTTCGGCGACGAAAATGATCCATCCGCCCACCGTCGGGCCGGCGCCGAGGAACAGAGTCAGCCAGGGGTCGGGCTTGCTGGAGAGAGCGCCAACCAGAAGGCACAGGACTTGTACCACCGCAAACGTCGCGCCGCCCGCGACCGCGAGGGCTCTGGTATTGAGTTGCGTATTCATCTGATCCTCCCCGCGCCCGGCTGAGGCCAGGCGACACGTAGGGAACTCACTCCGGCGATGTGCCGGAGCGCGTGTACGTCGCCCTTAGGCGACGAAGATCAGATCTGGTTCGGAGGGGGTGTGGGTGGGCCGGTGCGGTACAGATCTACGAACTGCCGAGCAGCACCAACCTGAATCAGAATCAATCCAGTTGCCGGGACGAGTGCTGTCGCCACCGGGCGAATCGCTGGTGCAACGACGCCACAAGCGAGAACCAGGCATGAGCTCTCTGCTGCGTGCCCGCACATATTGTCGCTCATTGCTGCCACGACGCTTGGGGCATTGGCTCCTGCTCCAAAAGGACAATCTGACGTAGGGGACACCCTGCCCGTGGTCGGTAGCAGCGCGCTCGCAAGCAGAAACACAACGAGCATGAGGCTCGCTACAGTGCGTCTCTGTCCTGCTTGTCTTTGCCGCGCTGCCATTGAGGATCCTCCTTGCGCCTGCCCAAAAACTGATGGCGTGCCCTTCGTTCTTCTGTGAAGCTAGTGTGAGGGAAGGTTTAGGAACTGTTTTCGCTGCTCGGTTGCTACAGCAACCCTTCAACAACTGCGCTGGAATGCCGGATACCGTGAGCCCTCTTCGACCGGCAGGGCGCCGACGGTGTCAGGTGTGCAGCACCTTGAACGCGTGCGTCCACTCGTTGCGGAGGAAGCCGGGGATGCACCAGAGGATGCAGAGCGGCTCGATCGCGCGCGCGGCCTCGACGGCCCCGAGATCGAGCGTTTCCCACCCGAACTGATCGAGCACGCCGGTCACCGTTTTCCTCGCCGCGGCGTCATTGCCGCAGATGAACATCGTGGGCCGTCCCGCGGCGTACTGCGGATTCACCATCCCGGCGTTGCCCACTGAGCTGAAGGCTTTCACGAAGCGGACGTCGGAGTACGCTTTCTGGAGCCGCTCCATGAGCGATTCGTCGAGCGACGTGAAGAACTTCAGGACCCCATTTGCGGGAGGGGCGTCGGCAATCGGATTGGTCGTGTCTATCACGACCTTCCCGGCGAGGAGCGCGCCGCCGGCCAGCCGCAGTGCATCGAGCGCGGCAGTGCCCTTCACCGCGAGGACCACGATCTCGCCGAATTTCGCCGCATCGGCGAACGCGCCGATGTTGGCGCGTGCGTTCTTCGACTGCCAGTCCGCCAGCTTGCGGACGTCGCGCGTGCCGAGCATGACCGCGTGACCATGCTTGAGGAAACCGGCGCCGAGCGTCTGGCCGACGACGCCAGAGCCGAGAATGCCGACGTTCATGATGAGCGCTCGCTGTCGAGGATCTTCATTTAACGTGCGTCATAGCGCGTCCCCGCCACGGCCACGTCGGGGCCGGCGCCGAGGCGGCGAAGACCGTTTGGTGGTGGTGTCGTCATGGGGTCAGCTTCTCCCGCGCGAACGGTCGCACAAACGCCGCGGGGGGATTGTGGCCAGTGGCGAGGTCATAGGCCTTCCGATACATCGCTTGCGCTTCGTCCTTGCGTCCCAGGCGCTCGAGGGTCATCGCCAGGAGGCAGTGCATGAACGGATCGCGCTCATTGCCGCGCATGGCGACCGTCTTTGCAAGATTCGTTTCGGCGCCCGCCAGGTCGTTGGTGTAGAGGGCCACGTAGCCCACGAGGTAGGGAAAGAAGCGCTCCTGCTGCCGAGCCATGGCGGTGTCGCCGTCGAGGGCACGCCGGGCGGCCGCGATCTGGCGTCGCGCTTCGGTCGTGTCCCCGCGGCGCGCGGCGATGCGGCCGAGGGCGTGGGCCAGGCGGTACTCCCACAGGCTGCGGGGGTGAGTTTGCGGGGCGGGCTCCTTGATCCCCAGCTCGTAACCACGGCGGTACCACTGCTCGGCTGCGGCGAAGTCGCCGGCCTCGAGACAGACCCGCGCGGCCTCGTTCGCCATCTCGCCCTGCTGGTAGAAAGCGTTCTGCGCGTCGTCGCGTTCGCGGGTGGCCCAATAGGCGATGACCAGCCTCTCGTACTTCAGCGCGTTCGCGCAGTCGCGGTCGAACGCGTAAGAGATCGCCATGGCGCGCTGGGCGCGTGCCCTGGCCGCCGGATTGGCGGCCGAATCAATCAGCGTCTGGAAGATGCGACGGGCTTGCGCCGTATTCCCGTCCAGGTCGAGCTGGGCAGCCTGGCGCAGCGCGGCGGAATCAGGCTGGGGCTGCCCTTGCGCGGTGGCGGTACGGCCGAGGAGTGTGAGGGCAATCGTCAGGGGGAAACGCGAGCGCATCAGCATGAATATGTAGTACCGTGGTAAGCGCCGCACCGTGAACTTTGCCTGCGCACGCCCCCGTAGCTCAGTGGTAGAGCTGCGCCAGCGTTTGTCACGTTCGTACTGGACGGCGGTCGCGCTTTCGCTGTTCGGTGACGGCTCTCCAGCAGTACCACGCAGCCACCGTCCGGTAAGGCCGGAAGCGTTCTCCCAAGGCCTGGAGCTCTTTCGGCGTGGGCAGCGTCGGCAACCTGTAGGCCAGCGCGTACCCTGTGCGAACGCCGTAGTCCCCCACCGGCCACACATCGAGCCGGCGCAACTGAAAGATCAGGAACATCTCGGCGGTCCACCGTCCGATGCCGCGGACCACCGACAGCGATTCGATGATCTCCTCGTCGGAAAGTCTCCCGATGCGATGGAGTGGAACGATTCCCGCCGCGACTTTCGCCGCGAGGTCGCGGACGGCGGCGGCCTTGGCCCCTGAGAGCCCGGCGGCGCGCAGCCTTCGCGTGGGAAGCGCCAGCAGCGTCTCGGGGGAGAGGTCACCACCGAACAGATCGAGAAACCGGCGGTGGATCGCGGCCGCCGCGGCTCCCGCGAGTTGCTGGTAAAGGATGCTCTCGGTGAGTGCCGCGAAGTGCCGCGTGACGCGCCGTGGGAGGTTGAAAGGCGCGTTTCGGGCGATCAGCCTGGCCATCACCGGATCACGGCGTGCCAACGCTGCCGCCGCGCGGGAGAAGGTGACCATGACCGAAACCTGCCGCACCTGGTTGTCAACTGCAAGAATTCGTGTTTCGGGCGGCTGGTTGCCCCGGCGCGATTGGGCCACGACTTTTCGCGACATGTGGCCGGACAGGAAAGCCCCCGGTGCTCGCAGCGCGTTTCACCGCATGCTTTCGCCCTCCCTGCTGATGGGGCTGATGCTCACAGCCGCTGTGGGCGACGCGCAGACGCCTGACTCCAGAGCAACCGTCCGCCTGCGCGCCATGCACGGCGCGACGCCCTTGGGCGGCGTGAGGGTAGCCTCCGGTGACACGGCCGTGGACACGGGAGCGGATGGCATCGCCGTCCTCCGCCTCGCGCCCGGACCAGCGGCGCTGCTTCTCACCCGCATCGGCTATATCCCGGCCACCACGCGCCTGTCGCTCTCTCCCGGTCAGGACACGGCGCTGACCGTTGACCTCGCAGCCCAGGCGCTCGAGTTGGAGACGGTCGTCGTTGCCGCCACCAGATCCGAGCGTCGCGTCGAGGACACACCCCTGCGCGTGGAGGTCGTGGACGAAGAAGAAGTCGCCGAGAAGGCGGCGATGACTCCGGGCGACATCGCCATGATGTTGAACGAGACGTCCGGGTTACGCGTCCAAACGACGTCGCCATCACTTGGCGGCGCGAACGTTCGCGTGCAGGGGCTCCGCGGGCGGTACACGCTGCTGCTCGCTGACGGCTTGCCCCTCTACGGCGGGCAGGCCGGAGGGCTCGGGCTGCTGCAGATCCCGCCGTTGGATCTGGCCCGCGCCGAGATCATCAAGGGGGCCGCGTCGGCACTGTACGGGACCAGCGCGCTCGGTGGCGTCGTGAATCTCGTCTCTCGGCGGCCGGCCGATCGCTGGGAGCGACACCTGTTGATCAATCAGACCTCGCGGGGCGGCACAGACGGAGTGTTGTTCACGAGCCTGCCGCTCGAGGCCACGTCGCCCTGGGGCGCCACGCTCCTGGCCTCGGCGCATCGGCAGCGCACGAACGATCTCGATGACGATGGCTGGGCAGACATGCCCGGCTACAATCGCCTGGTCCTCCGGCCACGCTTGTTTTACAGTGGGCCGACGGGTCAGTCCGTGATGGTTACAGCGGGGTACACCGGCGAGCAGCGGGATGGTGGGACGCTGCCGGGCAGCACCGCGCCGGACGGGTCGCCGTATCCAGAAGCGCTGCGGACACGTCGCGGAGACGTGGGCGTTGCTGTTCGATTAGTCCCAAACGGGCGGGACGTATTGTCCGTGCGTGGGTCCGCGATGGAGCAGCGGCATCGCCATCAGTTCGGTGCGGTCTTCGAGAACGACGTGCATCGTACGGGCTTCGTCGAGATGTCTTACGCCTGGCCGCGCGAGCGTTCCTCATTCGTGATCGGCTCGGCTTTTCAAGTCGAATCGTACACGAGCGAGGTCGCCGGTTTCGATTATGACTTCCGAATCCCGGCGCTGTTCGCGCAAGGCGATCTTGACCTGTCACGGCAGCTCGCGGTGTCGGCGAGCGCCCGCCTCGATCATCACAGTCAGTACGGCGGGATGGTGAGCCCGCGCATCTCGTCGCTGCTGCGCGGTGGAACGCCGGATGCTTTGCGCTGGTCGGTGCGAATTTCGGGCGGCGCCGGGGCGTTTGCGCCCGTCCCTTTCACGGAAGAGACGGAAGTCACCGGCCTCTCCCCCCTGCGACCTCTCCCCGCCCTGGAAGTGGAGCGCGCCCTCGGGGGGTCGCTCGACGTGAACGTCGCGCGCGAGAGCGAGAGGGGCCGGATCGAAGCGAATGCAACCGTGTTCGCGTCGCGGATTGCACATCCGGTGTTCACGCTTGCTGACTCGGGAACCACGCCCGCCGGCGCGGGATTCATCCAGCTCGCGAATGCACCGAGCGATACCCGCACGGCGGGCGCGGAGCTGCTGCTGCGCGTGGTGCGCGGCCGCGCGCGGGTGACGGCAAGCTATGTCTTCATCGAGGCTCACGAGTGGAATGATGACGTCGGCACCGGGGCGCGCCGCGCGGTTCCATTGGTCCCGCGGCACAGTGCGGGCCTGGTGGCGAGTCTGGAGTGGGAAAATGTGCGTCGGGTGGGTCTCGAGGTCTACTATACCGGGCGCCAGCACCTGCTGGACAATCCCTACCGGACCGGCAGCGAGCCCTTCGTCATCGTCGGGTTTCTAGCCGAGCAGACGCTCCGGGTGGGTTTCGGCCAGGCGCGGATCTTCGTCAACGCCGAGAATGTGACGAACGTCCGGCAGACTCGGCACGACCCGCTCACGCTGCCCGCCAGAGGGGAAGGGGGACGCTGGACGACCGATGTCTGGAGTGATCTCGCAGGCTTCACGCTCAACGGCGGAGCAAAGGTCATGTTTTGAGCGCCCCGCAACTGAACCCAAATCCCCGGGGCCCGCCTTGCAAGAATTCCTCACGAAGACCTCATCGTAGCTCGGATGCGCACAGCATAGGCTCTCCAGCGTGAACTTCATTAAAGGCTTGGCCATGCTCCGGCGTTCTTGGTTGCTCACTCTCTTGGTAGCTCCAGTCACCCTGAGTGGCTGCGGTCCCGATCCGGCTGCCCCTGCCTTCACGGCGCACGTGGTGTCTGTCGTGCCCTCGGGTGGTGCGGCGGGCGTCGATCCCAACGCGCCAATCGTCATCACCTTCAGCCATCCGATGCAGCAGAGGATGGAGCAGTACGCCGCGCTGCATGAAGGCGACGTGCGCGGCGCCGTCGTCCCGGGCGCCTGGACGTGGTCCGGCGACCGCACGAAGCTCACGTTCACGCCGACCTCGCCCCTCGCGGGCCAGACGCAGTACACGCTGCACTTGGGCGGCGGCATGCGTGCGATGGACGGGGGATTCGTGGACTACGGTCCATGTGTCGAGGAGTACAGCGGGCGGTGGGCGACCGGGGACATGATGGGTGGCGGGATGATGGGCGGCGGCGCGATGATGGGATCCGGTTGGCGCCACCCCAACGGCACCTATGGCATGGTGTTCTCGTTCACGACCAGCTAACCAGGTCCGAGCATGAAGACCAAACCGGCTCAAACAGCCCGCTACGGAATCGGGAAGTCGGTTCCGATGCCCTATGAGCAAGCCGTCGAGCGTACACGTGCCGCGCTCCAAAACGAGGGCTTCGGGGTCCTCACCGAGATCGACGTGCAAGCGACGCTCAAGAAGAAACTGGACGTGGACTTCAAGAAGTACGTAATCCTCGGTGCGTGTAATCCGCCGCTCGCATGGCAGGGATTTCAGGCAGAGCCGGACATCGGGCTGCTCCTGCCGTGCAACGTCATCGTGTATGAGGAAGGCTCCCAGCGCTCTCGAGTGGCGGTCCTCGACCCGCTCGTGCAGCTCGGGATCGCGGGACGGGGCGACCTCGAGCCATTAGCCCACGACGCAAGGCAGCGGCTCGAGCGCGCGCTGGACGCACTACCCGGCACGTCCTAACCGGACACGCTTGAGAAGCTGGGCGTTGATCGCCACCATCACCGTGCTGGCCGACATGAACACCCCCGCCATGCCGGTGTGAGCGAGATCCCGCGCCCGTCTCGCCGCGGTCGAGCTATTCGACGTGACGGCTCGCGACGATTCTGCCGCCTCTTCTTCGCAGGCGCGACCGTCGCTAAGTTACGGGCGCGGTAGGCCACCGTAGCTCAGTGGTAGAGCTCTCGATTCGTAATCGAGCGGTCGTCGGTTCAAATCCGACCGGTGGCTCTTCAGATTCAATGACTCGCTCGATACTGTTCGTCGCTGACTTTTTCCATCCACCGCACCGTATTCCCGTCGCGCTGTTCCTGAATGGCGATGTGCGTCATGCTCGTGGTCGCCGTGGCGCCATGCCAATGCTTCGTGCCCGGCGGGATGGAGACCACGTCACCCACGCGAATTACCTGGACAGGAGCGCCCCACTGCTGAACCCAACCCGTCCCGGCGCGAACGATGAGGGTCTGGCCTAGCGGGTGCTCATGCCATGCTGTCCGGGCACCAGGCTGAAAGGTCACAGAGGCGACCGAAACGCGCGACGGGGTGCTTCCCTGGAACAATGGTCGCACCAGGGCGGAACCAGTGAAGTACTCGGCTGGAGCCGGGTATGACAAGCGCGAACTCTCGTTGCTAATGCGTATTGCCGGAGACTGCGGCGGCGCGGCCGGTGCCCTGCTGACTGCTTGCACGGCGCCGGCTGGTCTGGTGCGAACGACCTGAGCCAACACCGCGGATGCGTTGTCTGCCGCTTCTTTACCAACGCTGGAAGCGATAACAGATACGAGACTGCTCAGCTGTGCTTCCGTCAGTCCGGTATTAAACCCGACGTTGAAATGAGACTGCAGTTGCGGGTTGACATCCCCAAGCGCGGCCAACGCCGAAATGGTTGCGATCTCTCGGCTCTGGAAGTCGAGATTGTCCCGCCCGAAGATGTCGCCAAACAGATGCCCTTTCAAAAAGGCATCGATTTCCGGTGCGAAGGCTATGTATTTGCCAGTGGCCGGCCCCCCGATCAATCTCTCCCGAATCTCTGCTCCCAGTTCGATGCTGGTCATGTGCGCCGGAAGGGGGCTTGGTTGAGCGCCGGCCACATCCCGCATGCCCTTCTGTTCCCGTTCCGCCAATACGTCCATGAACGTGGTGATGCCGTTCAGACTGCGCGGGAATCCCGCATAGGCGTACATCTGCACGAGAATTTCCTTGATTTCATTGATCGTCAGACCGGCATCGAGGCCATCATTCAGCGCGATCTTGAGCTTCGGCAAATCACCAACGGCGGTGAATGCCGCAATCGTGACGATCCGCCGTTGTTTGGCGTTCAACTGGTCTGTTCTCACAGGCTTTTGCTCCGGAATCGCTGCGATCCGGAAAACCGAAAGGCACATGCAAGCGAATGCCACCGACAGTTCTTTGATCATCTGCTCAGTCCATTAAAGAGGGTCTTCAGCTTCTCGACCGCTGAGCCGACGAACTGCGGTCGATGGTCTATGGCGTCAGTAGCCTGGTGAACGAGAGCGAACCCAGCTTCCACTTTCCGTTCTGCTGCACATACACCTCGGTCACCATGAAAGGATTGGTGACCTCGTTCCCGCCGACAACGGCATCCAGGCGAATCCTGTTCAGCACAATCGCTGTCGTCCCGATGAACCGCACCGAGCTTTCGAAGATCTCCGCGTGCTTGTAGTGAATCCCTCCACTTCTGATGATCTCGAGCTCGCGATCTGTGCCCCAGGATCCGCCCATATGGACAAACATGGCCTGGCCATCGAAGAGCGCGGCCAGCGAATCGACGTTGCGCTCCGCCATCCAGCGCCATTTCGTCTTCGAGAGATTCAGGACTTCCTGTTCCCTATTCGCCTGTGCGATTGCGGGCGCAGAATAGATCAGAATCAACGCGATGAACGTGAAGATGATCCGTTTCATTTCCGTCCAGCCCTTTCGTGCGGAGGTATGTGCTTCTCCCAGAAGCGAATGGCCTCGGCGATCCATCCCTCGGCGCTCGTACCGATACCAAGACCGAAGCCGTGTCCGACGCTCCGATACCTGTGGTACTCCACGTCGGTCCCCGCCCTTCGCAACGCCGTAACCCGGTTCTCCATCAACACAGGAGGTGCGATCCCGTCGGCATCGCCAACGGCAACGAAGGTGGGCGGTTCGGACGGAGCGAAATCGGCATGGCCCGTGTAGAGCAGGACGACGGTGGCTGGCCGCGGCAGGGTTGCACCGCCGAATCGTGCCGCGCCGTGGGAACCGATGGAGGCGGCCATCCTCGCACCGGCGGAACTGCCCCAGAGTGAAGAGCCGGCCGTCGTCACACCAAGCGGGCCGGCATTCCGGAAGATGTACGTCAGCGCCGCCGCCAGATCCTCGGTCGCGAACCGGCCGCCCTGTACGGTGCGATATCTGAGGACAAATGCGTTGAAGCCGCGTTTGTTGATCTCGACCGCGTACGGGAAGCCCTCGTGGACGGACGCCACGTAGGCGAACCCGCCGCCGGGCGCAATCACCGCGAACGGAGCGCCGGGCTTGCCGCGGAAAAAGAACAGGCCCGTGTTCCGACGCGACGGTTCCGCCTCCATTTCGGCAGCGGAGTAGAACTGCTGGAACACCGTTCGACCCGCGGCGGCGTCGTCGATCATCCGGTTGAGTGACGTCACGACGACGGCGGGATCGACGTGGGTGTGGTACGGGAGGAGCGAGGCGATCTCGCTCAGCCGCAGGGTCGTATCGTAACGGCGGTCGTCCCATGGCAGGAGCAGACCAGCGAAGCCGGAGAATGCCGGATGCTCCAGGAGCGCACCGACCGTGTGGTCGACGCGCAGGTGCAGCGCAGGTGGTCCTTGGGCACTCACGCCACATGGCGCCACGGCCGCGTACCACGCGGCCCCAGCCGCGCAACGAGTCAAGCGGCTCACTTCTTCGGCGGTGCCTCGACGCCTGAGAAGACCAGCACCTGGTCCGGTAGACGCTGTCCCCGTATGTCGATCGCTCGAACAGCCGCATTCAGATCGGCCAGCTCGCTTGACGAGAGCTCCACCCCAGCTGCCCCGCTGTTTTCGGTCATGTGAGCCATCTGCGTCGTCCCCGGGATCGGCACGATCCACGGCTTCTGCCCGAGCAGCCACGCGAGCGCGATCTGCGCGGGCGTGGCGCGCTTCTGCTCGGCCCAACGCTTCACCAGCGCGACGAGCTGCAGGTTGTGCGGCAGGTTCTCCGGCGCGAAGCGGGACTCGACCGCGCGGATGTCGCCGGGCGCGAAGCGCGTGTTGGCGTCGATCCAGCCCGTGAGAAACTGCACGCCGAGCGGGCTCCAACACACGAAGCCGATGCCCAGCTCTTCACAGAGCGGCAAGACGTCCTGCTCAGGACCCCGCCAGAACATCGAGTATTCGTTCTGCACGGCAGTGACGGGGAGCGTGGCATGAGCGCGACGGAGCGTGTTCAGCCCCATCTCCGAGAGTCCCCAGTGACGCACCTTGCCTTGATCCATGAGCCCCTTGACCGCTCCAGCGACGTCCTCGATCGGGACCTCCGGATCAACCCGATGCTGATAGAGGAGATCGATCCGGTCGGTGCGGAGCCGTCGGAGCATGCCTTCGACCGCGAGCTTAATGTGGTCGGGCTTGCTGTTACGGCCCGGGCGCCGCTCGCCGGTTTCGAGGTCGATATTCCAACCGAACTTGGACGTGATGACGACCTTGTCGCGGAACGACTGGATCGCTTCGCCGAGGATGCGCTCGCACTCGTGCGGCCCATAGGCTTCCGCGGTATCAAAGAAGGTGACGCCGCTGTCGAAGGCCCGCCGGATGATGTTGATCATCTCCGGGCGGTAGGGCACCGTGGTCTCGTACTTGCGGCGCATGTTCTGGACGCCGAGTCCGATGCTCGACACCTCGAGCCTGCCGAGCCGGCGCGGGCCAATCGCCTGGGCGGCAAGCGTCCCGTTCGACGATGCCGCCTGTGGGTGCGCCTGCGTGGCCAGGCCGCCGAGCAGCGGCGCGGCGGCCAAGGTGCCCGCGGACTGCAGGAAGGTACGGCGCGCAATTCTGTTGTCGCGTTCTTTTGACATAACGTCCCCTATCTTGGGCGATACGGTACGACAACGGCTCTGGCGAGCTCGACGAGCACGAGGGCGGTGTTGCCCACCACGGTCACACCGGAGGCGCGCGTGAGCCCGTCCTGCACCACACGCACCTCCGCGCGATCGCCGCTGATCGTGAGCTCGGCGACACGTCCCTGTTGCTCGGCCTGGATCAACGTCCGTGGACCCACGCTGCGCAATCCGTCGGGCCGAACCAGCGGCAGTGACGTCTCGATCGCCACGGTCTGTCCTGCGCTGCCGTCCGGGTTCACGGGGATGCGAAAGAGCCTGCCGGAAGCGAAGTTGTTCACGTAGAGCGATCCATCGGCGAGGAAGGCGAGACCGTCGATGACGTTCAACTGCTCATCGCTCTTCCACACTTCAAGGGCGCTCGCACCGGGCTTCAGTCGGTGCACGCGGCCGCGAAACGACTCGGATACGTAGGCCGCACCGTCGGCCGACAGCGCGATGTCGTTGCACACGCCGCTGTTGGGTGGGAATGGGTAGGTGCCTTTGGCGGCGCCGCTCGTCAGGTCGAAGGATCGGAGCGCAGTTTGTCCGGCCACGGGCATCCCGTCATTACCGCCCGTCGAATTCTGACAGACCCACAGTGTGTTGGTCTTGTCGTCCGCGAGGACGCCGAGCACCCTCGTCAGGCTGGCAACGGATGCGAGAATCCACGGCTCGGCTTGAACAGCGCCCGGCGCGGCGCGGTAGATCGTCCCTTTCGCCATACTGCCGAAATACACCGTGCCATCGCGTCGCGATGTGAGATTCTCCGCCACGACGCCGGTGTCGTTGATCGTCACCTGAGGCTGCTGTGTCAGACCTGCAGCGATGATCAGGAGCTTCAGAGCAATCATGATCTTCCCCTCACCCGTTAGTGAACTTCAGCACAGCCTCCGGCAGCCGCTCGCCCTGTACCTGGATCCGGGACGCGGCCGCATCGATATCGCGCAAAATCGGTGGGCGTCAGCGCCACGTTCACCGCGCCCAGATTCTCTTCCAGGCGCGACAGCTTCTTTGTGCCTGGCATCGGGACGATCCACGGCTTCTGTGCGAGCAGCCACGCGAGCGCGACCTGAGCCGGCGTCGCGCCTTTTTCTTCCGCCACACGTTTGACGAGATCGACCATAGCCATGTTCGCTGCACGGGCGCCGGGGGCGAAGCGCCGCGACGCCTTGCACGAAACTCCAGATTGTACTCCGAGAATGGCGGTGGGCAGTATTACTGATCCTGCGAATTCGTTGTACAATTCTGCACATGGAGCCAAACTCACCAACTGAGCACCGCGACATCGCGCGGGGGCGCGCGAGCAGGGACGAGCTCGCGGAGCTGATCACACGTCATGTGGTGGAGGACGGGCGCGAAGAGCCAGCACCCGGCCTTTTGCTCTACCGCTATTCGTTGCCGACGGGTCCGCTCTACGGCGTGAGCGAGCCGTCGTTCTGCGTGGTCGTGCAGGGAGCCAAGGAGCTGCTGATTGGCAGCGAGCGGCTCCGGTACGACGCATCGCAGTACCTCCTGGTCTCGGCTGGCCTGCCCGTGGTCGGCCACGTCATCGAGGCTTCGAAGGGGCGCCCCTACCTCGCCGTGCGTCTCGTGCTCGATCCCGCCATCGTTACTGCCGTGCTGATGGAAAGCGGTCATCTGACAGCGCGGACCGATAGCACCGTCAAGGCTCTGGCGGCGTGCCCTGTTGACGCAGACCTGTTGGATATTGTCCTGCGGCTCGTCCGGCTTGTGGACTCCCCGCGCGACTACGCCGCACTCGCGGCGCTCGCCGCGCGTGAGATCGTGTACCGGCTTGCGCGTGGAGATCAGGGTGCGCGCCTTCGTCAAATTGCCGTCGTTGCGGGACGGGCCCATCGCATCGCGAAGGCGATTGAGCTCATCCGCAATAGTATCGGCAAGCCACTCCGGATCGGCGTGCTCGCGCGGCAGCTCGGGATGAGCGTTTCGGCCTTGCACCACGACTTCAAAGCGGTCACCGCGATGAGCCCTTTGCAGTTTCAGAAGCAGCTCCGACTGCAGGAAGCCCGCCGGCTCTTACTCGGCGGCGAGGTCGATGTTGCGCGCGCCGGATACCGCGTGGGGTATGACGATCCGCCGCATTTCAACCGGGAATACAAGAAACTTTTTGGTGAGCCACCGGGCCGCGACATCGAACGGTTGCGGCGGGTGGCTCGGCTCTTGACAGCCGGCGTCCCGGGTGGAGATTGAAGGTCGACACATGATCCAGTTCGCGCTGCTCCTCAGCCTTATTCTGCTCCTGAGCCTTACGCTGCTCAGGGGAGGGTTCGAGGCGCGCGTGGAGATCAGACACTAGAAGTCCACACCGAAGCTCAGAGTATCGGCGCCGCGAACCCACCCGGTTCGCGGCTTTTTGTTTTTCACCCGCGCGGAGGCAGCCATGGCCAGGGACGTGATCATCTTCGATACGACGTTGCGCGACGGCGAGCAGGCGCCGGGGAATGCGATGACCCCGGAAGCCAAGCTGCGACTGGCCCGCCAGCTCGATGCGCTCGGCGTGGACGTCATCGAAGCCGGCTTCCCCGCCGCCTCGCAGGGCGATCTGCGCGGCGTGCAGCAGGTCGCGGACGCGGTGCGCCGGCCCATTATCGCCGCCCTGGCGCGCTGCCACGACCGCGACATCGACGCCGCGGCCGAGGCGCTCCAGACCGCGCAACGCAAACGCATCCACGTGTTCATCGCCACGTCCGACCTGCACCTCGAGCACAAGCTCCGCATCGATCGCCGGACCTGCCTGGAGCGCATTCGCACGTCCGTGCGCCGCGCGCGCGCCGCTTCGGCGGACGTCGAATGGTCCGCCGAAGACGCGACGCGCAGCGACCTCGACTTTCTGTGCGAGGCGATTGCGGCCGCCATCGCCGAGGGCGCCACGACGATCAATCTGCCGGACACGGTGGGCTACACGACGCCGGGAGAATACGCCACGCTGTTTCGGGTCGTACGCGACCGGGTGCCCGAGACAGAAAACATCGTCCTGAGCGCGCACTGCCACGACGATCTCGGCCTCGCCGTCGCCAACTCGCTGGCGGCGATCGAAGCCGGTGCCGGACAAGTCGAATGCACGGTGAACGGGATCGGCGAGCGCGCCGGCAACGCGGCCATGGAAGAGATCGTGATGGCGGGCCGCACGCGCCCGCAGGTGGTGTCGTTCAGCTGCCGGGTGAATCCGCGCGAGATCGTGCGCACCAGCCGGCTGCTGTCGCACGAGATCGGCGTGTTCCCGCAGCCCAACAAGGCGATCGTGGGACGGAACGCGTTCGCGCATGAGGCCGGGATCCACCAGCACGGCATGCTGCAGAACGGCCTGACGTACGAGATCATCTCCCCCGAGACCGTGGGCGCCGGCGGCTCGAGCATTGTGCTGGGGAAGCATTCGGGGCGCCACGCCCTGGAGCGTCGCTATCGCGATCTCGGCTACGAGCCTGATGCGACCACGATCGAGCAGCTCTACCAGGCATTCACGGAGCTCGCCGACAAGAAGCGGCAGATCCTCGATGAAGACCTGCTCACGCTGCTGCACGAAGGTTTTCACCGCGCGCCCGAGGTCTACAACGTCACGAAGCTGCGGGTGACGTGTGGCACCGAATCGGCTTTTGCCGAAGTCGACATGGTCGGCCCCGGATTCACCGATCGCCGCGCCGCCGCGACCGGGAACGGACCGATCGCGGCGGCGTTTGCGGCGATCGCCGAAGCGGTGGGGCGCACGATCGAGGTGCTCGATCTGTCCGTCCAGTCGGTGACGCCGGGCCGCGACAGCCTGGGGCGGGTGCTGCTCCAGGTGCGCATCGACGGCAAGTCGCTCAGCGGGCACGGCGCCTCCACCGACATCGTCGAGGCGGGAGCGCGCGCGCTGGTGCATGCGCTGAACAAGGCCGATCACGCCGACGGACTCGAAACGGCAGCACTGAGCAGCAGCTACTACTGGGGAGTGTAACGAGGGACTGGGGATTAGGGATTAGGGGGTCTCATGAGTGAGTTGCTGACTGGTGCTCAGATCATCTGCCGTACGCTGGTCGATGCCGGGGTCGACGTGATGTTCGGCTATCCCGGCGGCGCGATCATGCCGTTCTACGACGCGCTGCACGGTCATAAGGGACTGCGCCACGTCCTGGTGCGCCACGAGCAGGCCGCCGCGCACGCGGCAGATGGTTATGCGCGCGCCGGCCAGCGCCTGGGCGTCTGTGTCGCGACGTCGGGGCCCGGCGCCACGAATCTCGTGACCGGCCTCGCGACGGCGCACATGGACGGCTCGCCGGTCCTGGCGATCACGGGACAGGTGGGACGGCCGATGCTCGGTCGCGACGCGTTTCAGGAGACCGACGTCGTTGGCGTTACGATGCCCGTGACCAAGCACAACGTGCTGGTGCGCGACATCGAAGAGCTCGCCGACGAGCTGCGCGACGCGATGGCGATCGCGATGGAAGGACGGACCGGTCCCGTGCTGGTGGATGTGCCGAAGGACGTCCAGAACCAGAAGGCGGAGTACAAGGTGTCAGGTGCCAGAGGTCAGGGATCAGGCAACGCCAGACACCCGACACCAGACACCTGGCCGTTGGAGCAGGTCGCCACACTCATTGCGGCTTCAGAGCGACCGCTGCTGATGATTGGGCGCGGTGTCATCGTGAGCGGTGCCTATGCCGAGGTGCGCGAGCTGGCGGAACGGACCGGCATCCCAGTGATCACGACGCTCCTGGGCATCAGCGCGATCCCACAGTCGCATGAGCTGCACCTGGGGATGCCGGGGATGCACGGCGAAGTTCACATCAACAAGGCGATTCAGGCCGCGGACCTGATCATCGGGATCGGGATGCGGTTCGACGATCGCGTCACCGGTGCCATCGCCACCTTCGCGACGCGCGCGAAGATCGTGCACATCGACATCGACGCCGCCGCCATCGGGCGCAACATCCGGGTCGCGGTTGGCATCGTGGGCGACGCGCGCCGTGTGGTAGCGCGGTTGCTTGCCTTCGTGGCCCCGCGCACGGCGCTGCCCTGGCGCGAAGAAATCCGCGGGCTCATGCGCCCGCGCAGCGAGTCGTTCGCGGGCGGCTTATCGCCCGAGGTGATTCTGTCGGCGCTGGCCGAGGTGACCGGCGGGCGCTGCACCGTCGTCTCCGACGTGGGGCAGCATCAGATGTGGGTCGCGCAACGCTATCCGTTCGAGCGGCCCAATACGCACATCACGTCGGGCGGCCTGGGCGCGATGGGGTTCGCGGTGCCCGCGGCGATGGGGGTGCGCCTGGCCCGGCCCACCGAACCGGTCTGGGCGATCTCCGGAGACGGTGGATTTCAGATGAACATGGCCGAGATCGCGACGATGGTGCAGGAAGGCATCGAGGTGAAGCTCGCGATCTTCAACAACGGCTACCTCGGCATGGTGCGTCAGTGGCAGCAGTTCTTCCACGGCGGCCGCTACTCGAACACGCCGATCTGGAGCCCCGATTACGTGAAGCTGGCCGAGGCGTACGGGATTCCGGCGTGGCGCGTCAAACAAGCCTCCGAGGTCACGGACGCGCTGCGCCAGGCCAATGAACGGCCCGGGCCGGCGTTGGTCGAGGTGGTCCTCGAACAAGAAGCCAACGTGTTCCCGATGATCGTCCCTGGTGGCTCGCTCTCCGAGCCGCTCGAGGCCGCGCCGGTATGAACTCGGCGCGCGCAGTAGCTGTGCTGATGAGCAGTGATCTGCTCACGCTGAGCCGCGCGTGTGCCGTGCTGCGGCGTCGCAACATGCCGGTGCGAGCTTTCGCGGTCGCGTCGCAGGGCGTGCCGGGCGTCTGGCGCCTCAGCTGCGAAATCGACGTGGATGACGCGACGGCGGACAACCTCACCCTGTTGATCGAAAACGTGGTCGGTGTCCGCAAGGCGTCGATCACGCCCATCTCTTTTCGCGGAGAACACATGAGCTCGTCGGTACGCGTGTACTACGAGGCGGACACCGATCGCGCGCGGCTGCTCGATCGCACGTTCGCCATCATCGGCTATGGCAGTCAGGGGCACGCGCACGCCCTGAACCTGAAAGAGAGCGGCGCCCGCGTGATCGTCGGCCTGCGTCCCAACGGGGCGTCCTGGAAACAGGCCAGCGCGGACGGCCTCGAGGTGCGTTCCGTCGCCGACGCCGCCCAGGCGGGTGATGTGGTCATGATGCTCGTGCCCGACACGGAGCAGCGGGCGGTCTATGAGAGCGCCGTGGCTCCCGCGCTCGGTACGGGGAAGACGTTGATGTTCGCGCACGGCTTCAACATCCATTTCGGCGAGATCAAGCCGCCGTCGAACGTCGATGTCTCGCTGATCGCACCCAAGTCTCCCGGCCACCTCGTGCGCAGCGAGTATCAGGCGGGCCGCGGCGTCCCCGGGCTGGTCGCGATCCATCAGGACGCGAGCGGGAAGGCACTGCCCAATGCGCTGGCGTACGCGACGGGGATCGGCTGCGCGCGCGCCGGCGTCATCGGCACGACGTTCGCCGAGGAGACCGAAACCGATCTGTTCGGCGAGCAAGCGGTGCTGTGCGGCGGCGTCACCGCCCTCATTCAGGCGGGATTCGAGACGTTGACGGACGCGGGCTATGCGCCCGAGATGGCCTATTTCGAGTGTCTCCACGAGCTGAAGCTCATCGTCGACCTGATCTATCGGGGCGGCCTCGGCTTCATGCGGCATTCGATCAGCGACACCGCCGAGTATGGTGACCTGACCCGGGGTGAGCGCGTCATCACGCCCGCCGTGCGTGAGGAAATGAAGCGGCTGCTGGCGGAGATCCGCAGCGGCGCATTCGCCAAGGAGTGGATCGCGGAGGCCCGGGCCGGCGCTCCCCGCTTCAACGAGCTGCGCCGCACCGCGCAGAGCTCGCAGATCGAGCAGGTCGGTGCGAAGCTGCGCGCGATGATGCCGTGGACGGTTGAGGGGGCTCGGGCCTCGGGACTAGGGCCTCGGGAACGACAGAAGCCTTCCGAGTCCCGAACCCCGAGCCCCGAGCCCCTCAGGGCATGACCGCGAGGACGCTCTTCGACCGCGTGTGGGACAGCCACGTCGTCCGCGAATTGGCGGACGGCGTGGCGCTGCTCTACGTCGATCTGCACCTGGTTCATGAAGTGACCTCGCCCCAGGCGTTCGCGGGACTGCGGCGCGAAGGCCGCAGCGTGCGGCGACCGGAGCGCACGCTGGCGACGGTCGACCACAATGTCCCCACCGGCGATCGCTCCCTGCCGATCGCGGACACCGTTGCCGCGACGCAGGTCGACGCGCTGGGCACGAACGCGCGCGAGTTCGGGATCGAGTTGTACGATTTGAGGTCGCCAGGGCAGGGGATCGTCCACGTGATCGGTCCCGAGCTTGGGGCCACTCAGCCCGGCATGCTGATCGTATGCGGCGACTCGCATACCGCGACCCACGGCGCCTTCGGCGCGTTTGCGCTCGGCATCGGCACCAGCGAAGTCGAGCATGTGCTCGCGACGCAGTGCATCGTCCTCTCCAAGCCCAAAAACCTCGAAGCGCGCATCACGGGAAGCCGAGCGCCGGGAGTCGAGGCCAAGGACTTGATCCTCGCGCTCATCGGCAAGATCGGGACGGCGGGAGCGGCCGGGCACGTGATCGAGTACACGGGCGAGGCGATCCGCGCGCTGTCCATGGAAGAGCGGATGACGGTTTGCAACATGTCGATCGAAGCAGGGGCGCGCGCGGGAATGATTGCACCGGATGAGATCACGTTTACCTACCTCGAAGGAAGACCGCGCGCTCCGGCGGGCCCTGATTGGCCCATCGCGGTGGAACGGTGGAGCGCACTGCGTTCGGACCCCACGGCGAGTTACGACGCCCGCGTGACGCTCGACGCCACGGCCATCGGACCGCAGGTCACCTGGGGCACGACCCCGGGCATGGTGGCCGATATCAGCGCCAGCGTCCCCGATCCCCGGACCATGGCGAGTGAAAACGAGCGGGAGGCGGCGCAGCGCGCGCTCGCGTACATGGGCCTCGAGCCGGGTACCCCGCTCGCGGGCATTCCCATCGATCGCGTGTTCCTGGGCTCGTGCACCAACGCCCGGATCGAGGATCTCCGCGCCGCGGCGAACGTCGTGCGCGGCCGGCACGTGGCGCCGCGCGTGCGCGCGATGGTGGTGCCCGGGTCGCAGCGCGTCAAAGCGCAGGCGGAGCAGGAAGGGCTGGACCGCGTGTTCCGCGACGCGGGATTCGAGTGGCGCAACGCCGGCTGCTCCATGTGCCTTGGCATGAACGCGGATGTGCTCGGCCCCGGCGAGCGCTGCGCGGCCACGTCCAACCGCAATTTCGAGGGGCGCCAGGGCCGCGGCGGCCGCACCCATCTCATGAGTCCGATCATGGCGGCAGCGGCCGCGATCAAGGGCCAGCTGGTGGACGTGCGCAAATGGTGATGCCGTTCACCCGCCATCGCGGCCGCGCAGTCGCGTTGCCCCGGCGCGACGTGGACACCGACCAGATCATCCCCAAGCAGTTCCTGAAGGGGATCGAGCGGACGGGATTCGCGCCGGCCTTGTTCTACGACTGGCGCTACCGCCCGGATGGGTCGTCCGATCCCGGGTTCGAGCTGAACAGTCCCGCGGCGCAGGGCGCGACCATCCTGATTACGGGCCCGAATTTTGGTTGTGGGTCTTCACGCGAACACGCGGTGTGGGCGCTGGCGCAGTACGGATTTCGCGCGATCATCGCGCCGTCGTTCGCCGACATCTTCACCTCGAACTGCTACCGCAACGGGGTGCTGCCGGTGCGGCTCGCGGCCACCGACGTGGACGCGCTGATCCGCAGCAGCGCAGGCGGTCTGAACGACATCGTGGTGGATCTGGAACAGCAGGTGGTCACGGACGATCGCGGCTGTTCCGCGCGGTTCACCGCCGATCCATACGGCCGAGAGCTGCTGCTGCGCGGACTGGATGAGATCGGCCGCACGCTGCTCGAGGTAGCGAGCATCGAAGCCTATGAGCGGAGTCACGCATGAAGACGTATGCGATCGCGGTACTTCCCGGTGATGGGATCGGTCCCGAGGTCATCGCGCAGGCAGTGCGGGTGCTGGAGGCGGTGGGTGAGCGCTTCGAGCTCCGGTTTGCGCTCGAGACCTTCCCGGTGGGGGCGGCTGCCGTCGCGGTGGCGAAGGATCCGCTCCCTCCGACAACCCGCGCGGCAGTCGCGCGCTGCGATGCGGTGCTGCTGGGCGCCGTGGGCGATCCCGCGCTCGATGCGGCGCCGCGCGAGCTGCGGCCGGAGACGGGACTGCTCGCGCTGCGCAAGCTGTTGAACGTCTACGCAAACCTGCGGCCCGTCACCGTGCATCCGGCCCTGGTCGGCGCGTCGCCACTCAAACCGGAACGGCTGCGCGGGGTCGATGTGCTCGTCGTGCGCGAGCTCACGGGCGGCCTGTACTACGGAGAGCCGCGCGGACGCAATGGCACCAGGGCTCTCAATACGCTCGCGTACAGTGTCGCAGAAGTTGAACGCGTCGCCCGCATTGCGTTTGAGGCGGCGCGAGGCCGGCGCCGGCTCGTCACCTCCGTGGACAAGGCGAATGTGCTCGAGGTCTCGCAGCTGTGGCGCGAAACCGTCACGCAGGTCGCGCGCGAGTATCCCGACGTGCGGCTCGAGCATGTCTACGTCGACACGGCGGCGATGCGGCTGGTGAGTGAGCCCGCCTCGTTCGACGTCCTGCTCACCGAGAACATGTTCGGCGACATTCTCAGCGATGAGGCGGCCGTCCTCGCGGGCTCGCTCGGCCTGCTGCCGTCCGCCTCGCTCGGTACGGGACCCGGGCTGTTCGAGCCGGTGCATGGATCGGCCCCACCCCTGGCGGGCCGCGACGTGGCGAATCCGATCGGCGCGATCGCGACGGTGGCACTGCTGCTGCGCCACGGCCTGAAGCTGACGGACGCGGCGGACGCGGTGGCTGAGGCCATCGCGGTGGCGCTCGACACCGGTGCGCGCACGCAGGATCTGGCTGCTCCCGGACAGCCCTGGATCGGCACCGCGGCCATGGGAGCACGGGTCGCCGATTTGATTCTCGCGGAAGCGCTGGAGGGACTGGCGTGAGCGACAATTTCCGCAGTCGGGCGGTGACCGAAGGGCTCGAGCGCGCGCCGAACCGGGCCATGCTCCGCGCCGTGGGCTTTGGTGACGGCGACTTCACCAAGCCGATCGTGGGCATCGCCAGCGCGCACAGCACGATCACGCCGTGCAATTCAGGGCTGGCGCGCCTGGCGCAGCGCGCCGAGCAGACGCTGCGCGGCGCCGGCGCGATGCCGCAGACCTTCGGAACCATCACCGTGAGCGACGGCATCTCGATGGGGACCGAGGGGATGCGGTACTCACTCGTGTCCCGCGAGGTCATCGCGGACTCGATCGAAACGGCCTGCGGCGCGCAGCGCATGGACGGCGTGCTCGCGATCGGCGGCTGCGACAAGAACATGCCGGGTGCGCTGATCGCGATCGCCCGGCTCGACATTCCCGCGATCTTCGTCTATGGCGGCACCATCAAGCCGGGGCACTACGCCGGGCGGGATCTCACGGTCGTGAGTGTATTCGAGGCGGTGGGTGCGGCTGGAGCCGGGCTCATGCCGCCGGAGGAGCTGCTCGAGATCGAGCGACGCGCCTGCCCGGGCGCCGGCTCCTGCGGCGGTATGTTCACCGCGAATACGATGTCCGCCGCCATCGAAGCGCTGGGGATGAGCCTGCCGGGCACAGCGACGATGGCGGCGGTGGATGAGGAGACGGCCGATCACGCGGGGCGTGCGGCCGAGGTGCTGTTTCAGGCCGTGCGGGCGCGACGTCTGCCGCGGCAGATCCTGACCCGCCAGGCGTTCGAGAACGCGATCGCGGTCGTCATGGCGATCGGCGGCTCGACCAACGCCGTGCTCCATCTTCTCGCGATCGCGCGGGCGGCGGGCGTCGTGCTTGCGCTCGAGGACTTCGAGGCGGTGCGCCGGCGCGTTCCGGTGCTGTGCGACTTGAAGCCCTCGGGCCGGTATGTGGCGACGGATCTGCATCGGGCCGGCGGTATTCCTCAGGTCATGAGCATCCTGCTGGCGAAGGGCGTGCTGCACGGCGACGCGGTCACGATCGAGGGGCAGACCGTCGCGGAGCGGCTCGAGCGTGTGCCGTCCGAGCCATCCGCCGATCAAGACGTGATCCATCCCTGGGACCGCCCGCTCGCCGCCGAGGGCCACATCGTGGTGCTGCGGGGCAACCTGGCTGTCGAGGGTGCCGTTGCCAAAATCAGTCCGCACGGCGCGCAGGAGATCACGGGGCCGGCGCGCGTGTTCGATTCGGAGGAAGCGTGTCTCGCCGCGATCCTCGGCGGTGCCATAAAGCCCGGCGACGTGGTGGTGATTCGCTACGAGGGGCCCAAGGGCGGCCCCGGCATGCGCGAGATGCTCGCGCCGACCGCGGCGCTGGTCGGCGCAGGGCTGGGCGATTCCGTCGGATTGATCACCGATGGTCGCTTCTCCGGGGGCACGCACGGGCTCGTGGTGGGGCACGTCGCGCCCGAGGCCGCGGTCGGCGGAGCGCTCGCGCTGGTGCGGGAAGGTGATTCGATCACGATCGATGTGCACCGTCGCGCGCTCCAAATCAACCTGCCGGAGCGCGAGCTCGCGACACGACGGTCGGCCTGGACGGCTCCCGCGCCGCGCTACACCTCCGGCGTGCTCGCCAAGTACGCGCGCCTGGTCTCGAGCAGCAGCGTTGGAGCGGTAACCGATGGTTGAAACGGTCGCGATTCAGGGTGAGGCCGGCTCATTCAGTCATTCCGCGG
This sequence comes from Gemmatimonadota bacterium, assembly GCA_050264615.1. Classification (GTDB taxonomy): domain Bacteria; phylum Gemmatimonadota; class Gemmatimonadetes; order Gemmatimonadales; family GWC2-71-9; genus 20CM-2-65-7. The sequence goes on along the minus strand of JBLNGI010000218.1, from coordinate 8,780 downwards.
CGCTCGAAGCGTATGGTCCCAACGTCCGCCTCGTCCCCTGCGCCACGTTCGTGGACCTGTTTCGCTCAGTCGAAACCGGGCAGGCCACGAGCGGGATCGTGCCGATCGAGAACACCCTGGCGGGATCGGTGCACGAGAACTACGACTTGCTCAGTGCCCACGAGCTCCACGTCGTGGCCGAGGCCGAGCTGCGCATCCGGCACTGTCTGATCGCGCCGCCGCAGACCGCGCGAGTCGAGGTGCGGCGGGTGGCGTCGCATCCGGTCGCGCTCGCGCAGTGCCGCCACTTCTTCACGCGTCATCCCGAGCTGGTCGCGGTTCCCGCCTACGATACCGCGGGCAGCGTCCGCGATCTCATGGCGGGGAAGGTGGAGGCGGAGGCCGCGATCGCCTCCGGGCTGGCCGCGCGATTGTACGGCGCCACGATTCTCGAGGAAGGGCTCGAGGACAATCCCGAGAACTACACGCGCTTTCTCGTCGTCACCCGCGAGCCGCGCGCGCGCGCGCCGGGACAGGCGACCAAGACGTCGCTGATGTTCACCCTGGGGAGCGGGCCGGGGACGCTGCATCGAGCGCTGGGCGTGTTTGCCGAGCGCGGACTGAACCTCACGAAGATCGAGTCGCGGCCGCTGCCGGGCCGTCCCTGGGAGTATCTCTTCTACGCTGACGTCGTAGACACGCTGGTGAGCCGGATCGACGAGGGAATCGAGGCACTGCGCGCGGTGGCGTTTGGCGTGCGCGTCCTCGGTACGTATCCGACCCGCTAGTCCCTAACGCACCTCGAGATTGGCCCAGGCCGTCAGGCGATCGCCGGCGTCGGACGGCAGCCGGCCTTGCATGCGGTACCGCCCCGCGGCCTTGGGCATCCAGTGGTCCCGCCACTCGATCGTTTCGCCCGGCGCCATGGTCTTGAGCTGCAGGATGCTTTGGCCCGCGCCTTCGCCCAGCCGGCGCCACACGACCGCGCCGCTCGCCGATTCGACGATGATGTCAAACGCGATCGTCCGGCCGACAAAATGTGCCTCGACCGGGTGATCCGACACATTGGTGAGCCGCAGGACGACGGGAACGCGCTCGCCCACGCGTGCCTGTGACGGTACGGAGAGCGAAAACTGCAGCGGCGGCTCCTGGCTCACCATGAGTCCACCAAGAGCCGCCGCCAATGCGACTAGAACGTGGTTAACGGGCCGAGCTCCTGCTCGACATTCGCGATCGGGCTGTACACGAACTGCGTGCCGGCCGAATTGCCGCCCCACAGCACGCCGAGGAGCCGGACGCCGCCGCCCGACTGCAGGAACACGTCGGAGCCGGAATCGCCGCCGCCCACGCCGGCGCTCACGAAGTTCTGGCACAGCTGCACGATGTTGGAGCCCGACACGCCGGTGTTGACGCAGGTGTTCGTGATCGCGCCGGCAGTCCAGCCCGTGGTGCGGCCGACCTTGTTGGCGACGTCACCGACGACTTCACCGCCCTCGCCATTGATCGTGAACGTTCCGGCGATCGTGATCGAGCCGTTGTTGGCTCCCGTCGTCTGCGCGATGCCGCCGAGCGTGAATCCCACGCCGCTGGCGTAGGCGGCGCGCGACGCATCGCTGAAGCGGCACCTCCTACCCCTCGGGCAGCCATTGCGGTTGCGGAAGTAGGTGGGATCGGCGACTTCGGTCCCGATGAAGCTGTTCGCCGTGCTCGCGAGCGGCTGGTAGTACAGCGTGCCTTCGACGCCGCCCTGCTGGTCGGTGCAATGCGACGCCGTTACGAACGACGCTTGGCCTCCGCTCGTCGCATTGAAGCCGATCGAGCACACGAAATTGCCAAAGTTGATCTGGAGCCCGGCGACGACCGGGCGGACCTGATCGCGCAACGTGGCCGCGTAGCGAATCGGATCGACGTCGCGAACCGTGATCGCCTCGGCCGGGACGCCGAGCCGCGCCGCGAGAGAGCGGATGTTCGCGTGCGAGGCGCCACGTTCCACGCCCACCAGGACGCGATTGGCGGCCTCATCGAGATCCACGAACACGACGCCGCCCTGCTCGAACGCGTTATACGACATCTGCTGGAACCAGCGATCCAGATCGCCGTACGCGTACCGGCCGGCGAGTACGCGGATTTCGGTCGCACCACGCGCGCGCGCGAAGCCGCCCAGTACCCGCTCGGCGATACCGCGTTGCCCAACGTCGGTCAGATAGACGGTTGGCACCCCCTCATCGATGAACAAGCCGCCAAACCCGGGAATCGTGCGGGCGAGAATCTGCACGTCGGGGCTTTGGACTTGATCGAGCAGGGATGGGGCTGCGGTGGTGGGACCGCCTTCACTACAGGCTGCGGCTCCAACCAGAAAGACAGCGGCAATGAGGCGGACGGCGACGTTGCGAACGGACATACACACCTCCAAAACGGGAAGGGAAGGGCGCAACGGATCATGAAAAGTGGCCGGATCTACGGGCCTCAGCAAGCGATGAGGCTCGCACAGAAGGAATTAGCTCTTCCGGAGTACTTATTTCCGGGGGCATTATTGGCGCTGAACCCATAACCTCCGGGGACGCGCCATGAAAAACCCGACCTGGTCCCGCCGCGAATTTCTCGAGCTGAGCGCAGCCGCAAGCGCCGCCGTTGCCGTGCAGCCCTTCAAATTCCGCTCCGTCGCCCCCAGTGACACCGTCCGCTTCGGCATGGTCGGCGTCGGGATGCAAGGCAACGGCCTGCTCGGGACATCGATCCAGCTGCCGGGGGTCACGTGTGCCGGTGCTGCGGACCTGTACGACGGCCGGCATACACTCGCCAAGGAGATCGCCGGCGCGAATCTGCCCACCACGCGCGAGTACCGCCGGCTGCTGGATGACAAGAGCATCGATTGCATCGTCGCCGCCGTGCCGGATCACTGGCACAAGCGGATGGTGGTGGAGGCCGTGAGTGCGGGGAAAGACATCTATATCGAGAAGCCGATGTCGCATTCTGCGGCCGATGGCGTCGCCATGGTCGATGCCGCCAAGAAGACCAATCGCATCGTGCAGGTAGGCTCGCAACGCGTGAGCTCGCAGATCTGCGCCAAAGCCAAGGAGCTGATCGCGCAGGGGGCGATCGGCGAGCTCATGATGGTCGAAGCCCGGCTCGGCCGGAACGATCCGACCGGCGCGTGGGAATACCCCCCGCCTCCGGACCTGTCGCCGAAGACACTCGACTGGGATACCTGGCAGAACGACGTTCCGAAGCGCGCGTTTGATGCGAACATCTTCGCGCGCTGGCGCTGCTTCAAGGAATACGGCACCGGCGTGGCCGGCGATCTGCTCGTCCATCTCGTCAGCGGCATGATGTTCATTCTCGGCGTGAACGAACCGCCCAAGCAGGCGACGTCGGTCGGCGGGATTCGCCGCTGGAAGGACGGGCGCAACATGCCCGACGTGCACCTCGTGCAGTACTACTACGGCGACCTGCCGGTCTCGATGCGGCTGAACCTCGGCACCGAGATTCAGGAGACCTATTGGTTCCATGGATCGAAGGGCGTGCTCGAGCTGACCGGCTCGCGGATCACCGTCACGCCGCAGAGCGGCAAAGATCAGTGGCCGAGCTATTACACCGGCAGTTACCCGAGCGCGCTGCGCCAGGCGTACGAGGCCAAGTGGCATCAGGAGAACGATCCGAAGCTCGGACAGAGCGCCGTCTTCTCCGAAGCGACGACCTACACCGCGCCGGATTTCGACGACACGCGGGTCCACCTCTGGACGTTCTTCGAAGCCGTGCGCTCGCGGAAGCCGGTCGTGGAGGATGTCGTGTTCGGCAACAACGCCGCCCTGGCGTGCCACATGGCGAACGAAGCCTACGCGCGGCGCAGCGCGGTGAGCTGGGACGAGGCGTCGAGGACGATCAGCGGTTAGGCCTCTGGCGTGAGCGTGACCTTGAAGCCTTTCGCCTTGAGGCTCGCGACGAGGCCCGACTTCTCCACGGACTTCATGTAGGCCTCGTCGGGCTCGATCAGCTTCTTCTCGACCAGTTCGAGCAGGGCGTCGTTGAGCGTGTTCATGCCCAGCTTCTTGCTGGTCTGAATGATCGATGGGATCTGGAACGTCTTGCCTTCGCGGATGAGGTTCGAGATCGCCGGCGTGGTGAGCAGGATTTCGCGCGCCGGCACGCGCCCGCCGCCGATCTTCTTGCACAAGGTCTGCGAGATCACGCCTTTGAGCGATTCCGACAGCATCACGCGCACCTGCGCCTGACGGTCGGCGGGGAACTGGTCGATGATCCGGTCCACGGTTGACGCGGCCGTGGTCGTGTGGAGGGTGCCGAACACGAGGTGCCCCGTCTCAGCGGTCTCGATCGCGATCGCGATGGTCTCGAGATCGCGCATCTCGCCGACCAGCACGATATCCGGATCTTCGCGCAGCGCCGCGCGCAAGGCGGTCTTGAAGCTCTCGGTGTGGACGTGCACCTGCCGCTGCGTGATGAGGCACTTCTTGTTCTCGTGGACGAACTCGATCGGGTCCTCGATCGTGATGATATGATCGGACCGATTGCGATTGACGAGGTCGATCAGCGCGCACAGCGTCGTCGACTTCCCCGATCCAGTGGGACCCGTGATCAGGACCAGGCCCTTGGTGAGATAGCACAGCCGCTGCACCTCTTCGGAGATCCCCATCTCTTCGACGGTGACGACCTTGGCCGGAATCACGCGGAAGACGGCGATGGGCCCCTTGCGGTCGCGCGCCGCATTCACCCGGAACCGGGCCAATCCCGGGATTTCGTAGGCGAAGTCGGTGTCTCCCGTTTCCTTCCATTCACCGCGATTGCGCTCCGGCATGATCGAGAGGATGAGCAGCTCGAGGTCGTTCACGCTCAGCCGCGCTTCGCCCGTCTGGCGTCTGATCTCGCCATGGGTCCGGAGCAGGGCAGGCTCCCCAACCCGAAGGTGCAGGTCGGAGCTTTTGGATTCGACCAGGGTGCGGAGGAGTTTGCCAAGGCGCTGTTCGGCCCCCTTGTACTCGGCGCTCGCGAAATCGCCCGGCACGGCCGCTCCCGCCGGCGGCTCGACCATAGGCGCGGCCGCGATCGCGGACGCGCGCGGCGGTGCGGCCGGTTTCGGCGCAGACGGAGCACGTGCGGGGGCGGGGGCCTTCCCCTCAACCGGCGCCGGCTGCTCCTGTGAGGCGCGCCGAATCGCTGAAATCACGGCCGTGAGCCGGCCGGCTTCGGGCACGATTCGCACGCGCACGAGCCCCGTGCCGGCGGCATACTCGAACTCGGTCTCGGACTGGTGGTCGATCCTGTTCGCGGCTTCGGGCGGCGCGACCTCGGTTACCAGGGCATAGATGTGCTGATCGGTGAGCGGCTGCTTCGAGACTTTGCGCGGCTTGCCGTCCTTGACGAGCGTGACCGGCTCATCCGGCAGGAGATAGAGCTGATCGGCGCGCTCGCGCAGCATCACCTCCACAAAGGGGTCGAGCCGAGACGGCATGAATCAGTCCTCAGGCCGCGCGTAGAGCACGTGCGCGCGGTTCACGATGTGCAGCTGCTCGTCGGTTGCGAGCGCGAAGAACGACGCGGCGGCATTGAGGTAATCCAGAATCCGCGAATGGTACTCGGGCAGCTCGAGTGTGGCCGAGCCGCTCAGCTCGGAGCCGTCCGCCAGCGTGATGACGAGGCTGGCGCGTTTTGCGGCCGTCAAGCGCGCGGAATCCGCCGGAGGCGGGGGAACCGTGAGCGTGACGGTGCGCGCCTTGGCGACCAGCAGCACCGCCGCGTTGGCCGCGCGCGGCCGGAACGGAAAGAACCCGCCTTCCCTGTTGAGCATGTCGAGCGGCGTCTCCGGCCCGGCGTGCTGCGGCACGCGCTCCATCACGTAGATCTCGCCGTCGAGCGGCGGTCCGGCAGTCAGGCGCAGCGTCGCAGGAATCGCGACGCGAGGTATTGAGAACCCCGACAACCTAGCCTCGACTCCGGCACTGGACGGAGACCGGCGGACGGTTCCCGCAGGCGATGCTCTCGTTCATCCCGCTCGCGATGGGTCCGCAGGCCGTGTTCTGCGCGGTTTCGGTCGCTTCGGCGGGCGTGCTCCCGGCTGCGGTGGCGCAGTTGGAGCGGCCCTGGAACTCCATGCAGACGGTGCACTCCTCCCGCGCGGTGGCGGTAGACATATAGAAGAAGAGCGCGATAACCAGCGCGAGTACGGCCAGGGTGATCATGGTCGACCGCTTCATACGCCTCTCGGAGGTGTGAGTCACGAAGGTGGTATGGCGCCCGAATTCGCGCCAGAGGCAGCCAGCATTTAACGTGTAGGGAATGACTGGCTTTCTGCTGATCGTTACAGTCGCGGTCGGGGTTCTCGCGGTGATCTTCATCATCGCAGGCGCCTCCGCGTGGCGCAGGCGCGCGCGGATCGGCTCGCTGGTCAGCGTGCTCGCCGGCGCACTGTGCGTCACGATTGCCTTGCTGTGCGGCACGATCACCGTCGGCGTTCGTGGGTACCGTGCGCTCACGCAGGAAGTGGTCGCCGCCACGATCAGGACGGAGCCGATCGGGCCCCAGCGGTTCCGAGCGACGGTGACGATGCCCGACAGCAGCCTGCACATGTACGATCTCGCCGGCGACGAAGTGTACGTCGACGCGCACATCCTCAAATGGCGCCCCCTGGCCAATCTGCTGGGGCTCCATACCGCGTACGAGCTCGATCGCATCGCAGGTCGTTACCACAAGGTCTCGGACGAGCAGACCCGCGAGCGGACCGTGTATTCGCTTGCGCAGGACAAGCCTTTCAACACCTTCGATCTCGCCCGTCGTTACTGGGTGCTGCGGCCGTTCGTCGACGCGCAGTACGGCTCGGCGACGTTCATCAACGCAACGGCGGCCAGCCGGCCGGAGGATGCGAGGAGCGTGACGTATGAGGTTCGGGTCTCCACTACGGGGCTCCTGGTCCGGGCGGCCCCGCCAAGGTAGAGTTCTCGCCGTGGCGGACAAGAAACCAAAACCGAATTACTCCAATGCGTGGCGGGAAGCGCGCGAGCTGGTCTGGCGGCACCGCAGCCGCTTGACCCTCGGCCTGGTCCTGATGCTCGTCAACCGGCTGGCCGGACTCGTGCTCCCCGGCTCGTCGCGCTACATCGTCGACCATGTGATCCTGGAGCGGCGACCCGAATTGCTCGGGTTGATCGCGGCGGCGGTGGGCGCCGCGACGCTCGTGGCAGCCGTCACTTCATTCGGCCTTTCACAAGTCCTGGGCGTCGCGGCCCAACGAGCGATCACGGAAATGCGCAAGTCGCTCCAGGGATTCGCCTTGCGCCTGCCCATTGGATACTTCGACTCGACCAAGACCGGCATCCTGATCTCGCGCATCATGACTGATGCCGAAGGCATCCGGAACCTCGTCGGGACCGGTCTCGTGCAGCTCCTCGGTGGACTGGTCACCGCCACGATCGCCCTGGGCGTCCTGTTCTGGTTGAACTGGAAACTGACGACGCTTTCCATCCTGGTGCTCGCGCTGTTCGGCGGCGGCATGGCGTTCGCCTTCGCGCGGCTCAGGCCGCTGTTCCGCGAGCGCGGGAAACTGAACGCGGACGTGACCGGCCGCCTGGCGGAGACGCTGGGCGGAATACGGATCGTCAAAGCCTACCGCTCCGAACGGAGTGAGGAGCTGGTGTTCGCCCGTGGAGTTCACAAGCTGTTTCGCAACGTCGCCACGACGATGACCGGGGTGTCGGGGGTTGGCGCGTTCGCGCAGCTGGTGATCGGCGCGATCGCCATCATCATGGTCCTGGTGGGTGGGCGTGCCGTGCTCAACCAGACGATGACGCTCGGTGAGCTCGTGCAGTACATCTTCTTCGTCGGGCTGGTGGCGATGCCGTTGATCGGCATCGCCTCGATCGGCACGCAGATCACCGAGGCGTTCGCGGGACTCGACCGGATTCACGAGCTCCGCCGCATGACGACCGAGGACGCGGACGACGCGGCGAAGCCGCCGCTGCCGCTCATCCGTGGCGATGTCGCGTTCGAGCACGTGACGTTTGCGTACAAGCCGGGTGTGCCGGTCCTCAAGGACGTGTCTTTTCACGCGCGGGCCGGCTCGACGACCGCGCTCGTCGGCTCGTCGGGGTCGGGGAAGAGCACGCTCATCGGCCTGGTGCTGGCCTTCAATCGGCCCGAGCAGGGGCGGGTGCTCGTCGACGGGCGTGATCTCGCCTCGGTGCCGCTCGCCGACTACCGGACCCAGCTCGGCGTGGTGCTGCAGGACAATTTCCTGTTCGACGGGACCGTTGCCGAGAACATCGCGTTCGCGCGCCCGCACGCGACGCGCGACGAGATCGTCGCGGTGGCGCGCATCGCGCATGCGGATGAATTCGTCGAGCAGTTCGACGAGAAGTACGACACGGTCGTCGGCGAGCGCGGCGTCAAGCTGTCGGGGGGGCAGCGCCAGCGCATCTCGATTGCGCGCGCGATTCTGGCCGATCCGCGCATTCTCGTGCTCGATGAGGCGACGTCCAGTCTCGATTCGGAGAGCGAGGCCAAGATTCAGGACGGGCTCCGGGCGCTGCGGCGCGGCCGGACCACATTCGTGATCGCGCACCGGTTATCCACGATCCGCAGCGCGGATCAGATTCTGGTGCTCGAGGGCGGGCGGATCGTGGAACGGGGAACCCACGAAGCGTTGCTCGAGGCCCACGGGCGCTACCGGCAATTGTACGACAAGCAGTATCACTTTGAGAGAGACCGGTTCATTAACCCAGGCGAAGATTTTACGCCCGAGCCGGAAGCGGGCGTTCCGGTTACGCCACTAACACCCCCGGAACGACTCTAAC
>JBLNGI010000217.1:0-29816 GCA_050264615.1 Gemmatimonadota bacterium | reverse complement strand
TGCTGGATGTGTTCAGCCCGTGGGACGCGATCTCACTCAGCTATCGACAGTTTGCTGCAGCCCTTGGAGGTGGCGTAACTGAAGCTGCCATAAAGAAATGGCCTCATCGGGAAAAATTCCCGACTGATGTCGCCCGTCTGATCGTCACGAAGGCGAAGGAGCTAGGGATTCCCGACGTCACGCTCGAGTGGGTACTTTGGGGCGAGGGCAATGGTCCCAAAAAAGGAACCAAAAAGGTTCCCAAACAGGGACAGCAGCACGAATATGAAGAGTTAGCCGCGAGTATCGCCGAGGCCCTGAGGACCGACCTCGGACAAAACGAATTCGGGCAGTGGTCGTCGGTGGAGGTGCAGCGGACGGTCATCTGGTCCCTCAAGGACCTGGCGCGCCGGCTCTGGGTCCTGCGTTTTCCGATGGCGGAGACCTTCAAGCTGACGGATGACTGGGGTACGCGGATCGGTCTGCCGACTCGTTCCCTTGCCTCTGCCTCGGGCCCTGATGATTTTTCCGCCGCCACCCCCACCAGGGCCGATAGCTCAACTGGCAGAGCAACTGACTCTTAATCAGTAGGTTCTCGGTTCGATTCCGAGTCGGCCCATCCTTCGAAATGTCCAATGTCCAATGCTCATTGATCATTGATCATTGATCATTGCTCATTGAACATTGAACATTCGGTGGCATTCAGCGGCGAGTTACGCTGACACCAACCTGAAGGAAGCTCACCCGCGCGCTGCCGGCGGCCTGGCCGCCGTTGAACTTCACGTCGCCGCCAAACACCCCGACCGCGTAGTGCACGAACGGCGCGATCAGCCACTTCGGGCTGAGCGCATGCTCGTAGCCGATTCCAAGTTGCGGGCCGATTTCGGACGATGTCACGACATCGGTACCGTCACTGGTGCGATGCATGAGCAGCGCTGCGCCGCCGCGCAGATACAGGCGGCGCGTGGTGCCGGGAGACCAGTACGCCGCGGCACCGATCGACATGAGTGTTTGGGTCACGCCCTCATCGCTCTTGCGCCACCCCGCGAGCTCGCCGCCGATCCGCAGGGCGCGACTCGTGCGACCGCCCAGGCCGAGGAACGCCGACAGTCCGGTGCGCCGGCTGCCGGAGCAGATCTGACAGGAGACGCGCGTCCACCCCGGCGCAACGCCGACCGAGTACCAAAACCCGCCCGTGGCGGACGAGCGCTGCGCGGCCAGGAGGTCGGTCCTCCCGGTGAGCGCGAGTGCCAAGACGACCATCGCAGCGGTGCGCATATCGCCAGTATATCTCGATGACTGTAGCCCATTTGGAAGTGACTGGGGTCACGGCTCGGAACGGCGGGGTGGGGCGAAGGTGAAAGGACCAGGGAACTCCCATGAAATGGGCATCCGTCCTTCTTCTATTAATCGCGGGCGCAGCCTGCCACGACGGCCCGGCAGCGCCGGATTACGGCCCCGCCACGGGAGATGCTGCGTCGTTCGGCCTCTGGGCGCCTGGACCCAACGACGACTGCACCGCGGCCCAGCATGATGCTTACTCCGTCGTCGGTCCCGATCACAAACGGTATCCCACCTGGCATCCACCGATCGATCCGGCCAGCGGCTGCTCGTTCGGACATGATCACGGGCGGGATCCGCGCGGCTCGGCGCTGTCTCGCGAGGTCGGCGCCATCCCATTCGGATACGCCAACGAGCAGCTCGACGTCTACGATCCCCTGACGACGCGCCACGAAGACCACTTTGGGCACAAAGTCGAGTGGGAAAACGGCATGCGGATGCATTTCGGGAGCGACGCCGCTGATGCGCTGTTCGACGTGCGCTGCGACGTCCTGACCAAGCTGCATCAGGGGACGCACTCGAAAGACGCGTTCACCAACAACCTGCACGAGCTGGTCTATCACATACGCTGCACCGACGGTACCGAGATGCATGTCACGATGCTGGCGGCCATCGGGACGCCGGGCCAATTCGAGCGCAGCTGCGATCGCGTGACGGTCGTGGTCGGTCCCGCGACGCCCGCCAATTCACCCGACGGCGGCGGCGTGCGCATCATCCCGGACCGGTTCTGCGTCGATCGGGACATCCTGGTGCCCGCGGGTCAGACCTCCAACTTCGGGGCGCTGCACGAGAGCTGGGAAACCTCGAATTCCATCCGGCGCGAAGACGGCCACACGCTCGCCTTCTTCAACCCCTACTTCCAGGTCTCGCGTCCCAGCCGCTTCTACGATCCCGCCCTTCCGAATATCACCGGACGGCCGATCGACGTGTGTTATGAGGTCACGCCGGCGGGAGATCAGGTGCGCGGCACCGGCTCCTGTGCGACGTCCACGTCCAATGGCACAATCCTGGGCATGACGTTCGACGACCCCCGCTCAGTCTTCGACGGCGTCCGCCGCAACGTCGACGTCAACTCGAATTTCATCGACAACGAGGGCGGTCCGGAGAGCTGGTACACCGATCCGTTCGGCCGGCACGGACGCCCAGCGGAGTTTCCGGGATCGATTCGCCAGCGCATCGCGCGGATCAACAACGATCGGGGCGGCTTAGAGCTGGCGGGTCCGAGCATCGGTGGCGAACGCGATTACGGCAGCCCGAGAGTGCACGCGCCGAACTAGGGGCTAGGGCCTCCGGTTTCTTCCTCGCCCCGAGCCCCTAAACCCCCAGCCCTATTTCCTGCGTGCCACTGTGCCGATCGAGTTGATCAAATCGCCTAAATCGTAGGGTTTCGTGACCGACGGCTGGCCGCAGTTCTCCAGGAACGTCCGTGTTTCGCCGCGCGCCTGATCCCCCGTCACGAACACGAATCGTCTGGCCAGGAGCGGCCGGGTGTTCACCAGCTGCTCGTACATGGCACGGCCGCCGAGCCGGGGCATCTGCAGATCGGTGACAATCGCGTCGAACGAGGTATCGCGATCCCCGAGCTGCTCCATGGCCTCGACGCCATTCTCGACCGCGACCACCTGGTGTCCTTCCCGCTCCAACAGCAGCACCATCGCCTGACGGTTCACCGCATCGTCGTCCACGACGAGGATCCGCATGCGCGGGAGATTCTCGGCGGGTGTGGCTACCGGCGTCTGCGCGCCCAGGAGGCTGCGCGGCAGGGTGACTACCACCTCGGCGCCGCTGCCGCCGCCGCGGGGCCGGAGCCGCAGGCTGCCGGCCGCTGACTGCGCGAGCGCACGCGCCAGCGCGAATTCCACCTCGCCGCCACCGCCCGACTGCGTGAACCGGAACGGTGAGACCAGCCGCTGCTCCGCTTCCACAGAGAGCGGCGCGCCGGAGTCCCACAACGACATCACGACGGATGGGCCGGTGGCGATTGCTTCGAGCCTGAGCTCCCGTGGGGGCTGCGACGCGCGCAGGCGCCGCAGCGAGAAGTCGAGCAGCTTGGTGAGCATCTCCGTGAGCTGCGCCATGGGGCAGGCGACCATCGGGAGATCGCCGGGGACCTGGCGCTGCACCTTCGCGCCGAGCTCGCGGAAGGTGGCCTCCCGCTCGGCGAGCACGCCATTGATGACCACGCTTGCGTCGCACGGGTCCGCCGCGCCCGCCGGATGGGCGGCGAGATCCAGGAAATGACTGGTGATCTCCGCCGCGCGGCGCACTTCCCCGTGCAGTAACACCAGCGCACGCGCGCGCTCGGGATCGAGCGGACTGCCGTGCAGCAGATCGGCGAGGGCGCCGATCGCCGCGAGCCGGTTGTTGAGTGCGTTCAGAACATTCGCGGATCCTTCATCGAGGACCACGGGCTTGAGATCCGTCGCGAGGGAGGGCTTGGAGGCTGGTGGAGGTTGTGCGGGTGGTGCAGGGACGACTCGCGCGCGAACCGGAGCGGGCGGGGGTACCTCGCGCTGACGGCCGAGCAGGTACCCGATCAGCGCGCCGACACCTGCTCCAAACCCGAACGCCACCCAGAGCTCCATGCCGAAAAGCTATGCGCCGCGAAGGTTTGCGCGAGCAGGTGGGCGTCACGACACGTCAGCGATTCCCGTCACGAGAGTGGGCGCTTGCCTGTACATCATGGAGCCGCCTCCCTATTTTTCGTCGCCCGCCCTGGTGGTGGAACTGGTAGACACGCTGTCTTGAGGGGGCAGTGCCGCAAGGCGTCTCGGTTCGAATCCGAGCCAGGGCATCCGCAGGTCTCCTAGCCAAACCGCTTCGCAGCCCGTTCACGGGCTTTGCGAGCCTCCTCGTCGCGATTCCGCGCTGGAGCTTTGGTCGTCAATGAGTCGATCAGCCGCCGCGCGATTATCGTCACGTCGGCGACTGCGGCATTGAACGCGGCCTCGTTGGCGTGCGAGGGATGCGTGGCGCCACTCAGCTTGCGCACAAACTGCAACGCCGACGCCCTGATCTCCTCATCGGTGGCGGGCGGCTCGAAATTGGCGAGTGTCTTGATGTTCCTGCACATATCCGCTCCTCTGGTCGTTGCACTACACGTGCCCCGGGCGTCCAAACCGGGTTCGTCCGTACATGGGCCTACCACAATGATATTCGAATATGTCGATTTCGCTCCGTCTCGTTCGTCGCCTGGATAGGAGCAGATGCACCAGTCCTAACCACCGAGCGAAAGTGAGACAGCGATGCGATTTATCGTGATGGTGAAGGCTACCAAAGACTCCGAGGCCGGCATCCTGCCGACGACCGAGCAATTGGCCGAGATGGGGAAGTTCAATGACGAACTCGTGAAGGCCGGGATCATGCTCGCGGGCGAGGGCCTGCACGACTCATCCAAGGGCGCGCGGATCAGCTACGACGGCAAGAAGCGCACCGTGCGGGACGGCCCGTTCACGGAAACCAAGGAGTTGGTCGCGGGCTTCTGGATTTGGCAAGTGAAGTCGAAGCAGGAAGCGCTCGAATGGGCGAAGCGGATCCCGTTCCAGGAAGGCGAAGTCGAAATCCGGCAGGTCTTCGAGGCCGAGGACTTCGGCGCCGAATACACCCCTGAGCTGCGCGCGCAGGAAGAGCGGCAGCGCCAGGCCATCGCACGCAACAAGAAACGCTAACCGGAGATCCTCGAGCCATGAAATTCATGACGATTGTGAAGACGCGAGAGACAAACGCGCGGCCGTCGCCCCAGCTCATCGAAAAAATCATGAAGCTGGGCGAGGACGCCTCGAAACAAGGCGTGATGGTCGGCATGGGCGGCCTGGGCCCGACGGCACTGGGCGCCCGCGCTCGCCTCTCCAAGGGGAAAATTACGGTGACCGATGGACCCTTCACCGAGGCCAAAGAGGTTTTCGGGGGGTTCGCGATCTATGACGTCGCGTCGAAGCAGGATGCGATCGCGTGGACCCGCCGGTTTCTCGAGGCGCACATCGGACTCTGGGAGCAGGATCTCGAGGTCGAAATTCGGCAAATGATGGATGAACCCGGCAAAGGCTGCTGACGCCATCGATGCCGTCTGGCGGATCGAATCCGCCAGACTCATCGCCGGCCTGGCGCGGATGGTGGGCGATGTGGGGCTCGCGGAGGATTTTGCGCAGGACGCGCTCGTCGCCGCGCTGGAGCAATGGCCCGAATCCGGCATTCCGGACAATCCCGGCGCCTGGCTCATGGCGACCGCGAAGCATCGCGCGATCGATCACCTGCGACGGCGCAAGATGCAGGATACCAAGCACGAGCATCTGGGCCGCGAGATCGACGAACGGCAGGGAAGTCCGGAGGAAGATCTCGCGGACGCGCTCGATGATCACGTGGGCGACAACCTGCTGAGCCTCATCTTCACCGCCTGTCATCCGGTCCTCGCGACCGAAGCCCGCGTCGCCCTGACGCTGCGCCTACTCGGCGGTCTGACGACGGATGAAATCGCCCGCGCGTTTCTCGTCCCCAAGTCGACGATTCAGCAGCGGATCGTGCGCGCCAAGCGCACCTTGGCCGCCGCGCGCGTCCCGTTCGAAGTGCCGCGCGGCCCCGAGCTGGCCGCGCGTCTCGAGTCGGTGCTCGAGGTCATCTATCTCGTCTTCAACGAAGGCTATTCGGCAACCGCGGGGGCGGACTGGGTCCGCCCGACGCTGTGCGAGGATGCGCTGCGGCTGGGTCGCGTGCTGGCTGAGCTGGCGCCGGACCAGCCCGAGGTGCACGGGCTCGTGGCGCTGATGGAGCTCCAGGCGTCCCGCATCCGGGCGCGTGTGGGACCGGACGGCGAGCCGATTCTGCTCCTGGACCAGGACCGCGGCCGCTGGGACCACCTGCTGATCGGGCGTGGGCTGGCGGCATTCAAGCGCGCGGAGGCGCCTGGCGGCGGGTACGGTCGCTACGGCTTACAGGCGGCAATTGCCGCCTGTCATGCCCGCGCCAGGGCAGCCGAGGAAACGGATTGGACGCAGATCGTGGCGCTGTATGACGCGTTGGCGCAGCTGATGCCTTCGCCGGTCGTGGAGCTGAACCGGGCCGTCGCGCTGGGGATGGCGTTCGGGCCCGCTGCGGGGCTCGAGCTGGTGGATTCCCTGAGGGACGATCCCGCGCTCGCGGGTTATCATCTCCTGCCGAGTGTACGCGGGGATCTTCTGGTGAAACTCGGCCGTTTCGGGGAAGCCCGCGCGGAGTTCGCACGCGCGGCCGCGATGACCCAGAATGCGCGCGAACGCACCCTGTTGCTAAGGAAAGCGGAGGCCTTGTGAAAAAGGAATGGTCGCCCGAGCTGTTGAGCGTGCTCAGAATCATCGTCGCCTTCCTGTATTTCCAGCATGGAGCCGCGAAGTGGTTCGCCTTTCCTGCTGCCGTGATGCCGGGGAGTGGCGTCGCCGCCGTTGGCTCGCTCCCGTGGTTTGCGGGCGTCATCGAGACCATCGGAGGCGTCTTCATCCTGCTGGGCTTGTTCACGCGACCCGTCGCGTTCATTCTGGCTGGTGAAATGGCCTTCGCGTATTTCATCGGCCATGCGGGGCGCGGGTTTTGGCCCACGCTGAACCAGGGAGAGCCGGCCGTGTTCTACTGCTTCACCTACCTCTATTTCTCGGCCGCGGGCGCGGGACCGTGGAGTCTCGACGCGCTGCTCGCGCGCCGGCGCGGCACCACCATTCCGGTCAGCTGAGTGACGGACACCGCGGCACGCTACGATCGCTCGATCGTCGAGGGACCGCTGCGTGCCGCGGTCTGGAAGATCGCGTGGCCCACCATGCTCGCGAATATCGTGGGTGGGATGCAGGGCATCGTGGATCACGTGCTCGTCGGCAATCTCGTGGGTTATCAGGCGAACGCCGCGATTGGCGTCAGCTGGCAGATGTTTCTCGTGGTGATCGTGTTCATCTCGTCCCTGTTCACGGGGATGAGTGTGCTGGTCGCGCGCTTCGCCGGCGCGGGCGAAGCGGACAAGGTCGATCGCGTCGTCTATCAGGCGTTCCTCACGGCGATCGGCCTGTCGCTCGGCGTGATGGCGCCGATCGGGTACTTCGCCGCGCCGTGGTTGCTCAATCTCGTCAACGCCGCGCCCGCGGTGCAGGCGGAAGCGCTGCCGTTCCTGCGCACCATGTTCGTGTTCTCGGGCGGCATGCTGATCTTCTTCATGCTCGGCGGCGCTCTCCGCTCGGCCGGCGACGCGCGTACGCCGATGGTGCTCGGCATTGCGATGACGGTGTTGAACCTGGTGCTGAACGTCGTGCTGATCCGCGGGCTCGGGCCGATTCCGGCGTTCGGCACGCGCGGCTCGGCCATGGGGACGTGCCTCACCGCCGGACTGCTCGCGGTCTACTCCCTGTGGAAGCTGTGGACCGGCGGCTGGGTCGTGCGATTCCCGCGCGGCCAGGGCTTTGGCCCCGACTGGGGAATCATCAAATCCCTGTTTCGCTTCGGGCTGCCGACCGGGTTTCAGGGCATCGCGATGAACATCGGCGGCGTCTTCATGCTGTCGTTCATCGGATCGCTGGGGCGCACGGAGGGCGCGGCGGCGCAGGCGGCGTTCGCCGTCTCGTATACGGAGCTGTTTTCGCTGATCACCTGGACTTCGGTCGGCTTGATGGGAGCGGCGGCGGCAGTGGCAGGACAAAACCTCGGCGCTGGACATCCCGATCGATCGAAAGAAGCCGTGAGCATCGCAGCGCGCTACGGACTGTCGGTCGCCGCGGTCGTGGGCCTGTTCTTCCTGTTCCTGCCGCGCCAATTGCTCGGCATTTTCGGCATGGACGACCCCGTGGCACTCGAAGTCGGGAGTCAACTGCTGCGGGTGCTGAGCGTGTCAGGTCTCTTCATTACTACTGCGCTGGCGTATACCGGTGGGTTACAGGGTACAGGCGATACGAAGAGCCCGCTCTACATCTCGATCATCTCGCAGATCTTCGTGCCGCTCGGGATCTGCTTCGTGATTCAGCAGACGGGCAAGCTCGACGCGATCGACATCTGGCTCGCGATTCTCGCGGGACACGTGACTCGCTGCGCGCTCAGCGTGGTCCGCTTCAATCAGGGCAATTGGCGGCACATCGCGGTGAGCCTCGGGGAGTCACCCAGCCACTAGGTGCCCCGTCTTGCCGATGAGCGAGCGCGCGTTGGCGACTTGGCCCCACGTGTTCCACAGCAGCACCCCACGCACCCGTCCATCCTTGAGATAGTAGACCACCCCTTCGCGGAACGGCTCCTTCCACTCCGGTTCGACCTCGAGTCGCGGATCCAGCTCGCCGACGGCCTCGTAGCCGAGCTGGAACAGGTCTGAATAGAAGAAAGGCAGGTGCGTGTAGGGCTCGCCTTTCCCCGCCATCGAACGACCTGCGGCGGCCCCCATCGAATTGGCATTGTCTTCATGCTCGACGCGCATCCGGGTGCCGAGCTGCGGATTGTAGAAGTTCGCGACATCACCGGCCGCGTAGACGTCGGGCACATTGGTCCGCAGCAGCTCGTCCACGATGATGCCGTTGTCGGCTCGCACGCCCGCCTGCTCGGCAATATCCACGTTGGGGAGAATCCCGAGTCCCGCGACGATGACGTCGACTGGAATCTCGTTGCCTTTAGTGGTCTTCACGACGACTTTGCCGGCGCTCGGCGTCAGAGTGGCGAGCCCCTCGCCGGTCCGGACGTCAACGCCCTGCTCGCGATAGTAGTCCGCGACAAAGTGCGACAGGTCGGCGGGGAAGACGCGCGCGCCAATCCCGTCCTCGGGGATCAGCATCGTCACCTCGCGGCCGACCATCCTGAGTGCCGCGCCGACTTCCGATCCGATGAATCCGCCGCCGAGCACCAGGAACTTCAGCTTTTGCTCGGCGAGCGCACGCAGCCGGCGGTAATCGTCAAAGGTGCGATAGTAGATGATCTGATCGGTCTGGAGCGGGAGCCGTCGCGGCGTGCCACCGGTGGCGAGCAGGAGCTTGGCGTAGGACACCGTGTTGTGACGGTCATCCGTGACGGTCTTCTTCTGTGGATCGATCGCCGTGACGCGGCGGCTCAGACGCAGCTCGACGCCGGCAGTCTCGGTGTGTTTCCAGATCGCGTCTTCGGATTCGCCTTTCCAGAGAGCTTTCGAGAGAGGCGGCCGCGCATACGGCGGATGTGGTTCGGACGAGATGATGCCGATGCTGCCGGAGGGATCTGCTTCGCGGATCGCGCGGGCCGCGGCGTCAGCCGTCATGCCCCCGCCGATGATCAGATAGCGATAACTCGTCATTTGGTGCTCCCGGCGATTTCGAATCCACAGCGCGGACGCTCTCCGCGCTGGCAGCATTCCGTCACTGCCGCACCCACGACTTCCTCCACCAACGCCCTGCCGAGCTCGCACAGTTCCGGATGGCCCGATGTCACGGCGGAGAGCGGGCATCCATAGGCTTGCAGACTCCAGCCGTGGGGTGTTTTCTGGACTGCGGCATCTGACCCCAGGTCACGAAATACTTGCGCCGCGGCTTCCATGCGGCTCTTGGGAGTTGTACCCCGCGGCGCCGGAGCAGCCGCCTGGGCACCCACCGCGCGGAGCAGCTTGACCGCGCGGTCGCGGCCCTCGGTGCGCACGATTTCTTCGACGAGCTTCCCCAGAACCAGGGCGTAGGCTTTGGGAAACAGCTCCTCCCCCTCACGCGTGAGACCGTAGAGTCGCGCGGGCTTACCGCTCGTGTCGCGCAGCGTGCCCACCTGCTCGACAATCCCGTCGCGGTGCAGGGCAGCGATGTGCATGCGTACGGCGTTATCGGTCAGGCCCAGGGCTTCTGCGAGGCTCGTGACGGTTTGGCGCGAGCGGCGCAGCAGGCCGAGGAGGCGCGCCTGGGTATCGCCGAGCAGTCGTTCGAACCAGTTGGGCATGCCGCAGAATAGCCCGAGAACACTCGTTTGTCCAGTAATCACATAAAATACTTGACAAAGTATGGTAACGTGAGCAAGTTCGACGAGCCCTCAATCCATGAATCCTCACCGGAGGTTTGGAAATGCTCGTCACTTTGGCCGTCATCCTCGCAGCATCGATGCAGGCTCAGAATCCGGCACCGGCGGCGCCGCCCACTCTGTCCGATCCTGAAGTTGCCCACGTCGCCGTCACCGCGAATGCGGTCGATGTCGAGCTCGCGAAGTTCGCGCAGTCCCGCACACGCTCGCCTGCGGTGCGGCAGTTCGCCCAGACGATGATCACGGACCACAACGCGGTAAACACGCAGGCCGCGGTGCTCGCCGCCAAGCTTGGCGTGACGCCGGCCGACAACGCCGTCAGCCAATCGCTCCAGGCCGGGGCCGCGGAGGCGCGCAAGACGCTCGAGCCGCTGCAGGGCGCCGCGTTCGACCGCGCGTACATGGATCGTGAAGTCGGCTATCACCAGGCCGTGCTTGATGCGATCGACAAGCTGCTCGTGCCTACGACCGAGAACGCCGAGCTCAAGAAGCTGCTCGTCGATGTGCGCCCGGCGATCGCGACCCATCTCGAGCATGCAAAGCAGGTCCGCAGTCAGCTCAGCAGGGGCGGGACCGGGAAGTGATCCGGCAGCTGGCGGTGCTGCTCCTCGCAATGGTCGCGGGGAGCAGTCCTCCGCCGCGCGCGCACACCGTCGAGATCCGCGGAATGGAGTTTCATCCCGCGGTCCTCACCGTGGCACCGGGCGATACCGTCGTCTGGATCAATCGCGATCTGGTGCCGCACACGGCGACGGCGGAGAGCTGGGGTACGAAGCAGTTGGCGCAGGGTCAGGTGGGTCGCGTCGTTGCGCGGCACACGGGCAGGGTTGCGTACGCCTGTATCCTGCATCCGACGATGCACGGCGCGCTCGTCATCCGCGACTAGCGCGGCTTGGGCGCAGCGCGCCGCGCCCGATCCCACAGTCCCGGCACGGCGAGCCGTTGTGCGACCTGCTCGAACGCCGGCGTTGGTCCGCGCCAGCGTAGCTCCTCGATGCTCGTGAACACCGGCACATCGGTTCTGAGGGTCGCGAGCGTGCGAAACAACAGCGCGAGCGGACGATTCTCCTCGAGCGCGGCGGACAGCCTGGCCGCGCCACGCACGGGAACCTCCCACGCCGTCGGAGTCGCCGGGATGCGCTCCAGATGCTGGTAGCGTCCCAGCAGCGCGCCGGACGCCTTTTCGCCCCAGCCCGGGATTCCCGGGAACCCGTCCGCTGAATCGCCCACGAGCGCGAGGTAATCAGGAATCGATTTGGGTCCCACGCCGAAGCGCGCCACGACTCCTTGCTCGTTGCGCGTCTCGCGCTTGCGCCGGTCGAACTGGACGATGCGCTCGCCCACCACGCACTGGCTGAGGTCTTTGTCGGGTGTGCAGATGATGACCTGCTCGACCTCGGGCAACTCGGCCGCCAGCCGGGCGGCGGCGGCGAGCGCGTCGTCCGCCTCGAACTCGACCATCGCCCAAACCAGAAGACCCATGGCTCGTAACGCGTCTTCCAGCGGATGGAACTGGGCGAGCAGGTCCGGCTCGATGCCTGCGCTGGTCTTGTAGCCCGGCCAGAGGTCGTTGCGAAACGACTCGATGACGTGGTCGGTGGCGACGCCGAGGTGCGTGGTGCCGCCCTCGAGCATGCCGAGCACGGAGCCGAGCACCCCGACGATCGCGGCGCATTCGTTGCCGCTCTGGTCGCGCTGTTTGGGCATCGCGTAGTAATGCCGGAACAGCTCGTACGTGCCGTCCAGCAGATGCACGCGCACGGCTCAGCGTGCTCGCGCGGGCTGCAGGTGCCCGAACAAATCTTCGCGCACCGCAGGATCGCGCAGCTTCCACACCACGCCGTCGGTGAAGTAGTGATGAATGTTGAAGAAGGCGCTGATCGCGAAGCCCGCGACCTGGCCCGGGCGGGAGCCGAGCCAGTCGGTGACGACCGCCATCGCGCCCAGCGGCAGCGCGATGCCGGCGAGGATCGAGCCCGCCAGCAGCGCCACGAAGTAGCCCGCGAGGTAGAGCGAAATCAGTTGCCACGGCGCGGCGCCCAGCGAACGCGTGGCGCGATTCAGCTCGACGCGGAACGGAAAGATCAGGTACTGAATGGCGTGCGCGATCTGGACGATGAACAGCGCGGGCAGCCCGACGCGCGCCATCGTCGCATACCAGACGAGGATGGCCATCCAGGGCAGCCAGGCGCGCAGCGGCGCGACACGCCCGCTGCGCCGGCGATGCAGCCAGAACCCCACCAATCCCATCACCAGCGCCACCGCGGTCAGCGCACTCAGGCCGACGTAAAGCGGCGTGAGATCCACGTACTGCGAATAGCCGAGATAGAAGAACCAGACGATGTGCCAGGCGGTGAGAATGAAGAGCGAACCGCGGATCAGCCGGCGTTCAGTCGGATTGAACGGGTTGCCGCCCAAGTGCGTGAACGTCGCCATCATCCCCCACGCCTGCCCCGTGTAATGCCAGGCGAGGTAGGTGCTCGAAATCGTCAGCAGCGCCGAGATCGGGACGGTCGTCCAGCGGCTCGCGTAGACGGCGGCGACGCAGGAAATGAGCAGCACGGTGGGCACGTAGATCGCGGCCCAGGGATGTTGCCGGATACTCTCACGCGTGCGGTAGACCATCCGATAGGACGCGAGAAAGTGCGGCATGTTGACCAGCGCGCCGATCCACGCCTGGGCGCCGACACTGACCAGCAACAGGTCCGTGCGGCCGGCGACGAGCAGCGGCACCAGCACCAGCAGCGAGAGCCCGCCGGTGCAGAGCGCGTCGACGAACGGGGAAATAATGGACGCGGGCTGTCCGGCGGCGGCTGTCGCCGCTTTCGGCTGCGAGCGGGTTTGCGTCTTCAGATGAATGACTCGATGGGCAGATGCGAGAAGAATTTGGCGCCGAGGGAGCGCCAGAAGCCAGCATTGGGCTCGTCGGTGAAGCCACCGGTCCACTGCAACCGGCCGTCCGGTCCCCGCGTGACCTCATAGGACAGCGCGGGGCTCGCCCATTGATCGAACAGATTCGCGACCTCAGCGGCGAGGACGGGACTGTCCACTAGTACGCCGACCTCCGTGTTCTGCTCGAGCGAGCGAGGATCGAGGTTGACCGACCCGATGAAGACCGAAGTGCGGTCGAAGACGAACGTCTTGGCGTGCAGACTCGCTCGTGAGGAGCCGGCCGTCATACCGGTGGCGCGCGGCCTTTTCGCGCCGGCCGCTTCGGGGCGCAGCTCGTAGATCCGGACGCCCGCCTGCAGTAAGGGACGACGGTACGTCATGTACCCGGCGTGAACGAGCCACACGTCGGTGGCGGCGAGGGAGTTGGTCAACACGCGAACCTCGACCCCGGCGCGTCGCTGGTCGCCGAAAAAGTCGACGCCCTCCTTGCCGGGCACGAAATAGGGTGACACGACCAGGAGATCGGATCGCACGGCGCGTACACGCGGCGAGATTTGGCCGCCCAGAAACGCGTCACTGCGCGTGCCGGCTGGTTTATTGAGCTTTTCCGGCGGGTCGGCAATGACGCGCCCCTCCGCCCAGTGCAGCTGGAGTGCGTTCGATCTCAGCTCGGTCGCGAGATTGGAGCCGCCGAGGGCGCGTGCGTACGCCGAGTCGGCAAGCCGTTCGCAATGCGAGCGCAGCTCCTGTCGCGCCTTCACCGACTTGACGGGGTCGGGTTTGAACCTACCGATCCGTGTCATGGGGACGGCGAATCGGCTGTTCCAGTAGGCCTCGAAGATGGGTGTCGACTGTGCGGCGACCGGACCGAGGGCGAGGACGTCCACGTCCTGGAAGTCGAGCTCGCCGCGGCTGAAGTACTCGTCGCCGATGTTCCGCCCGCCGAGCACCACGCCCGCATTGTCGGCAACGAGCTGTTTGTTGTGCATGCGCCGGTTGATGCGCGTGAAGCGCGTGATGAGCTCGGCCAGTCGGGCCACCCCGGTGCGATGCGTGTACGGGTTGAACAGCCGGATCGCGATCTGGGGATGCGCATCGAGGGCGGCGAGAGCCGTGTCGCTCTTTTCGAGCGTGCCCCAGTCGTCGAGCAGCAGCCGCACCGTCACGCCGCGGTCGGCCGCGGCGATCAGCCGGTCGGTGATGAGCGAGCCGGTCTGGTCGGGATGGAAAATGTAGTACTGGAGGTCGAGCGTGCGCTCGGCCAGGTCGATCAGAGTCGCGCGCGCGACGAACGCGTCGAGGCCGTTCGCCAGCAGCCTGAAGCCCGAACGTCCACCGTTCGCCGCGACCCGCGGCGCGATCCATTGCCCCAGAGTTGTCACGCGTCCGAAAGTGGCGCCGAGCCATCGCGGACGGAAGGCCGCGCGGCGCAGAGATCAGTGCGACGGCATGCCGTGGGGACCATGCCGGGGTCGGACGCGCAGAAAAACCAATCCGCCAATCGGGGTTCGGGAGCCGTACGCGCCGTCCAGGGCCGCGGGCACGACGTTCAGCGTTCCCTGCATGCCGACGCCGAACGTGGCGCCGCGGCTTCGAATGACCTCCCGGATGAACCCCAGCGAGAACGCCGCGATCCGGAACGTGGTATCCGCGGGGAAGCTGCCCAGCGCCAGGTCCTCGGCGCTTTTTTGCGCAAAGTCGATGCGCCCGTAGACCGTGTTGCTCTGATCCAACACGGCTTCGGCTTCCGCCAGAGCCGAGTGGGTCGTCTGTCCACCGTGCCGGTTGGCGCCCCAGACGAGCGCGGCCGCGAGTTGGCCCTCGGGTCCGATTTTGCGACCATGCAGGATCGACGCGGTCGTTCGGTGCGTCGACTCGCCAGGACTCAGCGCCTCGGGACTCTTGAGATAACCATGCCCGAGGGCGAGGGTCCAGGTGGAATCGAGGTGCGCGCTGAATCGGCCGGAGTAGGAATCGAGTCGGATGCGATCGAACCCCCAGCGTTCCTCGTCCGGCTCGTGGCCGTTGAACACCGAACCCTCGAGCTTCCAGTGATGCCCGAAGATGCCGGCAGTGAGGACACCGAAACTGATGTGCGTGGCGTCCTGCCAATGATGGCCCAGCGGCGCCGTGGGGTTGTCCATTGCGGACGGCCGATGCATGAAGGCCACCGGGCCGAGCGCCGGCTCGCCCGCGGGTGCGACGTAAGCCGCGATGCCGATACCCGGCGCGAGGGGCCGCTCATACATGACGGCCAACTCCATCCAGAAGTCGTGCGGGTGTTGCCGATCGACTATCGGCTGGCCGTTGTAGGTCTCACCGCTCTGCAGGAGCAGGGGATAACCGCGGTTGGAGACGGTCGCGGGATCCAGACTGAGCATGGTTCTCGCCTGGAAGCGTCCACCCGCCAGGTCGCGGCTCGCCATGAGCATGGCCCAGTTGAGTGAGCCGAATTGCTCCGCACCGCGCGGGCCACCCTGCTTGTCGTACTGCACGAATCCAAAGCCGTGCAGCATCAACATCCAGGAGCCGGCCATGCCATGCCGTGACGGCAGCGGCACGGCGTCCGGAATCCAGGTCGTGCCCGAGCCCATGCGTTCCATCGAGATCCCCAGGGGATCGGTCATCGGCATGACCATTCCGGGCATGTCCGGTTGGTGTTGCACCGCCAGCGCCAGCACTGCGAACAGGTGAAGCACGTCGCCCTCGCGGATCGAAAGGCCAAACGGTCGTGCCCGCCCCGAGCTGGGGCTCGAGGCGAGCGAAGGAGGCCGGGGGGAGGGCTAGGCTCTGGGAGGTGGCGCTTCTGGAGCTGCGATGTGTGACTGGGTCGATTGCGAAACGCTGCCGGCGGCGTCGATCAGCGCCGGCCCCACGATCAGCATGGAGGCCGGTCTAGTCACATCGACGGATACGGCGCAAGATGTGAGGGCCTGGCAGCAGACCGGAATCGTGGGAGCGGACGGCTGCTGCGAATGCTGCTGATGGTGGTCAACGGGGGGGAGCGGCGCGGGTGCGCACCCGGATACCCGGGTTACGAACCCGAAATTCAGAATCAGCGCTCCGGCAGCAACTGCGATCGCTTGGCGGAACATCACGACGAAAGTCTACACGCGAGGACCTCGATGCGGAAGCAATTCGGAGTGGCAGCGGTTCTCCTGATGGTGAGCGCGACCCTGCTGCTCGCGCACGATCTGTTTCTGAAGCTCGATAATTACTTTGTGCCACCAAACAGCGCGGTTCGCGTCGCGGTCTTGAACGGCTCGTTTGTCGCGAGCGAGGGCGCGGTCACGCCTGACCGGCTGCTCGACCTCAGCGTGACAGGACCCACGGAGCGGCGCGCGATTCCACGCGCGTCCTGGCGACCATCCGGCGACACCACCTGGCTCTCCGTGCAAACCGGCGCGCCAGGCACGTATGTGATCGGGGCCTCGCTCAGTCCGCGCCAGATCGCGCTCTCGGGCGAGGATTTCAACAGCTATCTCAAGGAAGACGGCCTGCCCGACATCCTCAACGCCCGCACGCTCAACGGCGAGCTGGGGACCCCGGTGCGTGAGCGCTATCAAAAACACGTGAAGGCGGTGCTCCAGGTGGGAGAGACGCGCACCGACGCGTTCGCGACGGTCCTGGGCTATCCCGCCGAGCTCGTGCCCCTTTCGAATCCCTACGCCACGCGCATCGGCGACACGCTCGCCGTGCGCGCGCTCGTCGACGGCAAGGCGGTCGCGGGCCAGCTCGTCATCGCGGGAGGCGAGCGCGACGGTCAGAAGATCGAGGAATCATGGTCGCGCAGCGACGCGGCAGGTGTGGCGCGCTTCGCGCTGAGCGGGGCGGGGAAGTGGTACATCAAGTTCATCCACATGGTCCCGGTCGCCGGCGACAGCGTGAACTACGAATCGAAGTGGGCGACGCTGACCTTCCAGGTGCGGTGACATGGAGCCATCCGCGCACGCCCTCCTCTTACAGTGGGAAAGTTTCTACGTGATCGTCGGCTCGTCGGCCGGCGGGCTGACGGGGCTGTGGTTCGTGGTCATCACCCTGCTCGCTGATTCGAATATCCCGCGCACGGCGGAGTCGACGAATGCGTTCGGGACGCCCAATGTGGTGCACTTTGCCGTGGTGCTCGTGCTTTCGGCCATCTTGTCCGCCCCCTGGCACTCGCTGAGGGATCCTGCCCATCTGATCGGTCTGATGGCCCTCCTGGGCGTCGTGTATGTCGTGATTGTCATCCGTCGCATGCTGCGGCAACACGGCTATAAGCCGGTGCTCGAGGACTGGTTGTTCCATTTGGTGCTGCCGCTGCTTGCCTATGTGTCGCTGTTCCTGGGCGCCGCGGGGATGGCGCATGAACAAAACTGGGCGCTATTCCTCGTTGCCGCGGTCGCCATCCTCCACCTGTGTGTCGGAATCCGTAATGCGTGGGATACAGTGGTGTACATCGTGTCGCAGAAGCCACCCCGGGAGTCATCCCAATGATGCCTGACCGCCGGAACCTGCTGAAGTCGCTCGCCGCCGCGTCGCTCATGCCCGGAGTGATGCGAATCGCTCCACCGCCAAGGCTCACGCGCAGCCTCGCGCGGGGGGGGACCGTCGATTGGACCGCCGTTCGTCAGTTGTTCCCCCTCGCCCCCGATTGGACGCACCTCTCCAGTTTTCTCTTCGTCTCACATCCCAAACCGGTCGCCGACGCGATCGACCACTTCCGCCGGAAGCTCGACAGTGACGCGTTCTGGATCGAGCAGGCGGCGTTCAGCGACAGTGAAGGCCGGCCGTTCCAGGCCGTGAAGCGCGCGCTCGCCGATTACATCGGCGGCGTGCCGACGGAGATCGCGCTCACGGCAAATACCACGACCGCCCTGGCCATGGCGTATCAGGGACTCCGGATCCGTGGCGACCAGGAGATCGTGACTACCGAACACGACCACTACTCCCATCATCAATCGATCCGGCTCGCGGCCGCGCGCTCGGGATGCGGCGTGCGCTACATCTCGATGTTCGACACCCCGGCCACGGCGCGCGCCGAGCAGATCGTCGAGCGAGTAGCGCGCGCGATCACGCCGCGCACGCGCGCCGTGGGTGTCACGTGGGTGCAGTCCTCGACCGGGATCAAGACGCCGATCGCCGGTATCGCCGACGCGGTGGCGCGCGCGAACCGCGGCCGCCCACCGGCCGACCGCTGCTTGCTGATCGTCGATGGAGTCCACGGCTTCGCGAATCAGGACGTCGACGTCGCGCGGCTCGGTGCCGACCTTTTTGCCAGCGGGACGCACAAATGGCTGTTTGGTCCCCGCGGAACCGGGTTCCTGTGGGGCCGCGCCGATGTCTGGCCGGAGCTCCGGCCCACGATTCCCAGCTTTGATCCCGATGCGATCGACGCACTCTTCGAGGCGTGGGCGGACCGCCGTGAGTTGCCGCCGACGCAGGCTGGGTTCGTGTCCCCGGGCGGGTTCGTCGCCTACGAGCACGTGCTGGCAGTTCCCGCGGCGGTCGAATTGCATCGCACGATCGGACGCCCCGCCCTCGCCGCCAGAATCGCCGAGCTGAACGGTGCATTTCGAGACGGCGCGGCGGCGATCCCCGGAGTCACACTCCACACGCCGCGCGATCCGGCACTGAGCGCCGGCATCTCGTGCTACGAGGTGCGCGGGTTGACGCCGGCGCAGGTTGTGGGAAGGTTGGCGGAGAAGAAGATTCGGACCACGACGTCGCCGTACCGGGTCACGTACGCGCGCGTGTGCGGTGGAGTCATGAACACGCCGCAAGAAATCGACATGGTGCTCCGTGAAATTCGAACGCTTGCCGGGGGGGCATGAATGCAGTCGCAAAGTTACGACGCCATCGTGGTCGGATCGGGGATCTCCGGCGGCTGGGCCGCCAAGGAGCTGACCGAAAAAGGGCTGCGCGTTGTGATGCTCGAGCGCGGCAAGAACATCGAGCACATCCGGGATTACGTGAACGCGACCAAAGGGCCCTGGGAGTATCCGCATCGCGGCGGCCGCACGCGCGCGATGGAGGAGCTGTATCCCGTTCTCAAGCGCGACTATCCCCTGAATGAGAAGAACCTGGACTGGTGGGCGTCCGATCAGGAGTCGCCGTACACGGAAAAGAAGCGGTTCGACTGGTATCGCGGCTACCACGTGGGCGGGCGCTCATTGATGTGGGGACGGCAGAGCTATCGCTGGAGCGACTTCGACTTCGAGGCGAACGCGAAAGACGGGATCGCGGTCGACTGGCCGATCCGCTATGCCGATATCTCCCCGTGGTACGACTACGTCGAACGCCACGCCGGCATAGCGGGGTCCCAAGAGGGCATGCCGCAGCTCCCGGACGGGCAGTTCCAGCCGGCGATGCCGCTGAACTGCGGCGAAGAGCTGATTGCCGGTCGGTTGCGCAGTCAGTTCGACGGAAAGCGGCGGATCATTCCCGGTCGCGTCGCGAATCTCACGCAGCCGCTGCCGGGACGCGCCCCCTGCCAGTATCGCAACGCGTGCTGGCTCGGGTGTCCGTTCGGCGGCTACTTCAGCACGCAGTCCTCGACGCTGCCGGCGGCGATGGCCACGGGGCGGCTGACGCTCCGGCCGTTCGCGATCGTGACGGAAGTCATTTACGATCGCGACAAGAAGCGCGCGCGGGGTGTTCGCGTGCTCGACGCGGTGACCAATGAAACGACCGAGTACACCGCGAGCGTCATCTTCCTGTGCGCGTCGGCGCTGAACAGCACCTGGCTCCTGATGCGGTCCGCGACGGACGTCTGGCCCGGCGGCCTCGGCTCGAGCTCGGGCGTACTGGGCCAGAATCTGATGGATCATCACTTTCGCGCGGGTGCGTCAGGAACGATCGAAGGACTCGACGACAAGTACTACTATGGCCGCCGCCCGACGGGCTTCTACATCCCGCGCTATCGCAATTTGTTCGGCGAGAAGCGGGACTACCTGCGCGGCTTCGGCTATCAGGGCGGCGCGAGTCGGTCGGGCTGGTCGCGCGGCGTGGCCGAGCTGGGTGTGGGCCCCAAGTTCAAGGACGACATCTCGCAGCCGGGCGCATGGTCGATCGGTGGCACGGCATTCGGTGAGATGTTGCCGAATCCGGCGAACCGCATCACGCTCGACCCCAGCAAAAAGGACAAGTGGGGGCTCCCCGTCCTCGCGTTCGACTGTGCGACCGGCGAGAACGAGAAGGCGATGCGCAAGGACATGATGAATGACATGGCCGAGATGCTCGAGGCGGCCGGCGTGAAGAGTGTGCGGACCTACGATGCCGGCTATTGGCCCGGGATGGGCATTCACGAAATGGGCACGGCACGCATGGGCCGCGACCCAAAGACGTCCGTGCTCAACTCCCGCAATCAGGTGTGGGATGCGCCGAACGTGTTCGTGACCGACGGCGCCTGCATGACCTCTGCATCGTGTGTGAATCCCTCGCTCACCTACATGGCGCTGACGGCCCGCGCGGCGGATTTCGCCGTGAGCGAGCTGAAGCGCCGGAATCTCTAGAGGCGCTCATGGCTTCCACGATGGACAGACGCGAAGCGATCAAAACGGTGACGATGCTGCTCGGCGGGGCCGCGCTCGCCGGGAGCGGACTCGCCGGCGCGGTCGAGCGCGCGCACGCGCGCGCGGCGAGGCCCGGGCAGCAGGTGGGTGCATTTACCGCCCAGGACATCGCGCTGCTCGATGAAGTCGCCGACACTATTCTGCCCGAGACCAAGACGCCGGGCGCGAAGGCCGCGCACGTCGGCGCGTTCATGGCGCTGATGGTGACCGACACGTATGACGAGCGCCAGCAGGGCGTGTTCCGCGATGGGCTGAAACAGCTCAGCGGCTTCCTGGAGCTCGTGCCGGCGCAGCGGCTGGCGCGGCTCGAGCAGCTGGATCGCGAAGCGAAGGCGTACATGGATGGCCGGGCGCAGGGTGCGCCGCCGCACTTTTTCCGGCTCATGAAAGAGTTGACGCTGCTGGGCTATTTCACATCCGAGATCGGCTGCACGCAGGCGCAACGCTACCGGGAGACGCCCGGCCGCTTCGATGGGTGCGTACCGTACACGCCCGGCGAGACCGCCTGGGCTGGGCACGCCTGACGCGCCTCGTTGGGGGCGATTGCGCCGACGCGCCCGCCTGGCCAGTTTGAAACACTATGACGACTTTGCGCGACGAGTTTGTGTTTTCCGCGGCACCCGAGCCCCACCGGCTTCGGACGAAGCAGCTGTTACAGCGTCATCCGGAGATCCGGGACCTGATCGGTCCCAATCCGGTGACGTTCTGGTGGACGGCGGGGATTGTCGCGTTGCAGATCGCCGTGGCGTGGCTCGTGGCGCCGCAGCCGTGGTGGGTGGTGGTCGTGACGGCGTACACGGTCGGCGCGTTCGCGAACCATGCGCTGTTCGTGATGGTCCATGAAACGGCGCACCGGCTGGTCTTCAAACGACGCGTGCCGAATATCCTGACCGCGCTGCTCGCCAACCTGCCGCTGTTCGCCCCGGGCGCCATGTCGTTCTCCAAATACCACCTCAAGCACCACGCATTTCAGGGGGTGTACGAGCTCGATGGCGACCTCCCGTTCCGGTGGGAGGCCCGCCTCGTCGGGAGCTCGCCGCTCGGCAAGGCACTCTGGCTGCTGTTGTTCCCGATTTTCCAGGCGATCCGCCCGTGGCGCGTGAAAGAAGTTCCGCTGTGGGACCGCTGGACCGTGACGAACCTGATCATCCAGGTGGCGTTCAATGCGGCCGCCTGGGTGGTCTTCGGGCCCCAGGCGGTGCTCTACTTCGCGCTGTCATTGTTCTTCTCGATCGGCCTGCACCCGCTGGGCGCGCGCTGGATCCAGCGGCACTACCTCACGGAGGAGGGCGAGCAGGAGACGTTCAGCTATTACGGCCCGCTCAACCGGCTCGCGTTCAACGTGGGCTACCACAACGAGCATCACGATTTCCCGTCGGTGCCGTGGAACCTATTGCCGCGAATCCGCGCCATCGCTCCCGAGGTGTACGCCACGCTGTCGGCACATACGTCGTGGGCGCGGCTGTTGTGGCGCTTCCTCTTCGACCGCAACGTGACGTTGTTTTCCCGCATGGTGCGCAACGAGCGCAATCACGTCCAGCTCGACGACGCGGTCAAGCCGGACGAAGAGCTGGTGCGCGGCGCGGCGGTGTGAGGCCACGCCCTAAAACCGAAACGCGTACTGGACTTTCGCCAACAACTCGGCCCCGGCAAACGCCCAGTCGCCGGTGAGCTGATCCAGGTTGTGGTTGTAGACGAGGAACACGTCGCCCAGCGGGTCGAACGTCCAGCGCAGGCGCGTGTTCGACCCAAACAACTTCGTCTCGTTGTCGTATTGCCAGAGGCTGTTGAGCTGCAGGTCGGGTGAGAAGTTGAGCTTCAGGCGGGTGCCCACCAAATCCTTCGTGAAGTTGCCGGCGCTGAGCTTACCGATGTCGCGCTCGGCGTCCAGCTCGACCGTCACCAGCGCGACCGGATTCCACGCCGCCGTCAGCTGCAGCTGATCCAAGCGCCCGTCGAGAAACGTCCCGAACCACCACGTGGCCTGTCCAAATAACCGGCGCTTGGCGGCCGATTCGAACTCGAGTCGGTACCGCAGGTACCGGTATTGGCCGACAGGAACCGTCACGCCTGGTGCGATCTCGAACGGATCAGTCAGGTGCTCGCCTTCGGGCACCACGTTGAACTCAAACCGATCTCCGCTCTCGAACCGCCAGTTCACGGGTGCCATGAATACGCGGTAGCTCTCCCATTCACCCTCGAGCTCCGTGACCAGGACGGGCACGAATTCATGAAACATCTGGCGGATGAATCCGCCGGGGCGCGGGGCATAGGTCACGGACAGGCGCAGGGCGTGCACGCCGGGCCGCGGGACGAACCCGAGCGAAGGATCGAAGGCGTCGCCGACGCGGCGATAGCTGAACGCGACGTCCCAGAGATCGTTGGGATAGTCGATCTTGATCCCGGCAGCGCTCCGATCACCGACCAGGCCAGCGCGTCCCATGCCCAGACCCCATACGCCGATGAGGAAGTTCTTGTCGCCGTGAAAACGTGTCGTCTGATAGGTGAAGTCTGCGCCGGCCAGCCAGCTTTCACTGCGGCCCAGCGGATCGCCCCACGTCGCGATGGCTCCGATGGATGACTCGCGCAGCACGTTCTCTTTGAGGCGGACAACGCCCATCGTCGTGGCGGGTGCCAGCGTATCGAGGGCGCCGGTATGCACGACCAGCGTCCCGACGTTCGTGCTGCCTGCCTGGCCGTTGAGCTTTGCGCCGACGCGCAGCGGCACTTGCTGTCCCTCGACGAGCCCGATCCGGCGACTGAAGAACGGAATGACGTCCGTGCCGAGCCCCAGCCCGAACTCGAAGACGTCGGCCCCTTCCAGGAAGAAGGTCCGCTTCTCGGGAAAGAACAGCGGAAAGCGGGTCAGATTGGTCTGCCGGGCATCGACTTCGGTCTCGGCGAAGTCGGTGTTCACGGTCAACGAGCCGAGCAGGTTCGTCCCGACGCGCTGCGTGACGTCGAGGCTGGGCTCGGCGTCCGTCTCGAGATGCGCGTCTCGTGCCGGCAGCTCGGCGGCCGTGGTGAGGGCAGGGCGGACGCCCAGGCCGAGACCGAGCCCGAACCGGGGAATCCCGGTCACCCGGCCGGCGCGACCGGTCCTGGTTACCTGATAATCGCGCTGCGGGCTCGCCCAGCGATCCGTCTCCTGAAACCGCTGGATGCGGCGCTCGATGTTGAAGCCCCAGGTGTCGAGGCCCGAGCCGAAGATCAAGCTGCGCGCGGGGATGCGGATTTCGGCGATCCACCCGCGCGTTGAGCGGCTGGTGCGCGCCTCCCACGCGCCGTCCCATTGATCGTTCTCCGACTCACCGCGCTCGCTCACCAGCGCGTCGTAGCGCGCCCCACTCGGGTTGACGGCGAACACGTATCCCGTGCGGCCGTCTCCAAACGTGTCGAGCACGATGCGGATGTGATCTTCGGCCTCCAGGCTGGCGTCGCGCTGTTTGGCGAAGCTCACAATGGCGGCGGGATCGGGATCTTCGGCACTGACGCCGATGACGAGCGCATCCGGCTCCACGAGCACGCGCACGATCGTTCGGGCGCTCGGCACGCCGCCTTCGCGCGGGACGACCTGGGTCAGCGTCACGATCGAATCCGCGCTGTGCCAGGCCGGATCGTCGAGCTGGCCGTCGATGCGGATCGCCCCACGCGCGGGTACCGCCCGAAGCACGGGGGTCGGGGCCGTGGTATCGACCTGTGCTGTCGCGAGCGACAGCAGCAGCACCGCGGTCGGAAGAATGGCTGCTATCGCGCGGCGTCGAGCGCCGCGCGGAGCCCGCGCAGCACATCCGCGAGCGGGGCGTCGGCCCAGAAGTGCAGGTAGTAGATCTTGGGCTCTTCGCCGACCAGGTGACTGTGGAGCGCCGTGCCGGTGATGCCGTTGGTCATCAACGCGCTGAGCACCGGTGTCACCCTATCCGCCGTGACCGAGAAATCGCCCGTCGCGACGGCACGACCGGCGTCGACCATTTGAATGTTGATCGGGGTTCCATACGCGAGCGCGGGGTTCAGCGTCTTCCCGTGCATCGTCACGGTCCCTGACACGAGCACGGTGGAGAGCTGGGCGACATTCCCCTGTGCGCGCCCACGCAGTCCGAGCGTTCCGAAGACGGTCGCGGTGTCGATCATGACCGCCTGGGGCGCGGTTGCGGCTGGGGGCCGTGGGGTCCCGGTGCGCGCCAGCACCCGATCCAGTCGCGTCGCGAGATCCAGGGCCTCGCCGTCGGCGTGAAAGTGCACGTACGTGACCTGCGGTTCGCCCACGACGTGATTGTGAATCGCGGTCACGTCGATGCGTTGGTTCGCGAGCTCCGCGAGCACCGGCTTGAGCTCGTCGCCCAGCAACACGAGATCGCCCATAACCGTCGCGGCGGACGGCTCACCAGCGAATCCCGCCCACGCGCCGAGGGCGAGCGCCGGCGCGACCGTGACGTCACCGATGCGGAGTGTGATATCGCGGCGCGGCCAGGCGTAGCGGTAGAAGCCGGCCGTCAGCGTTCCCGAGGTCTTGAGAATCTTTCCGACGGAGTCCCAGGGAGCCGAAAGCGCGGCTTGTGCGTGGATCGCTGCGGGCTGAATCGCGAGGAGCAGCGCGATCGAAGGGGGGAGCAAACGCATTGGCGCAACCTCAGGACGAGCGTGAGTTACGACGACGTGACGACGTTCACCTCTGCCGTCGCGCTGTTGTTGGAGGAACGGCGTCCGGCTGAACCTCGCTTACCGTGACGCGATGACGCCTCCTCGGTCGCGCATGATAATAGTGCGCCGGTTCTGACACCACCGTTGGCACGACGCCAAGGCTGGGCTGACGGGCTACAATCGCACTCGCTTGAGCAGCTGTGCGTTGATTGCGACAATCACCGTGCTCGCCGACATGAGGACCGCACCCACGGCCGGCGATAGCAGGATGCCTTCATTGGCGAGCACGCCGGCCGCGAGGGGGATCGCAAAAACGTTGTAGCCCGCCGCCCACCAGAGATTCTGGACCATCTTGCGGTATGTGGCTCGGGATAGCGTGACGATTCGCGGAACATCCCGGGGATCGGAACGCACCAACACAATGTGGCCGGCCTCCACAGCCACGTCGGTACCCGCACCGATCGCGATCCCGATGTCGGCTGTTGCCAATGCCGGCGCATCATTCACGCCGTCCCCGACCATTGCGACCGTGTGTCCTCGTTGCTGGAGCTCCTTCACCTTGGATGCTTTGTCCTCGGGGAGGACTTCAGCGAAGACCGTGTCGATGCCCAGATCCGTCGCGACGGCATCGGCAACCGCGCGCGCGTCGCCCGTGAGCATGGCGACTTCGATCCCGCCCCGGTGCAGCGCCTCGATCGCTTCGCGGCTCTCGGGCCGAATCGCGTCTGCCACCCCGAACACGGCGATCGCGGCCCCGTTCCGGACCAGGTAGATGGCTGACTGCGCGCGGTGTGCTGCTGCGCTCGCCTTCTCCGCGAGCGCGGGCGGTACCCGAGCGCCCTCGGCCTTGAGCAACGCCGGCCCCCCGAGCCGATACTCGATGCCTTCAACGGTTGCAGCCACTCCCTTCCCGGGCAGCGCACGGAAGCTGTGAACTTGGGGAACCTGGAGGCGTCGTTCGACGGCGGTCTTCACGATGCCCCGCGCGATGGGATGCTCCGAGTCACGTTCGACGGCAGCCGCGATGCGCAGCGCGTCGTCCGGCTGCATGCCATCCGCCGCCACATCGACGACTCTAAACTCCCCCAACGTCAGAGTCCCGGTCTTGTCGAAGATGACCGTGTCAACGAGGCGCGCTTCTTCGAGGCCGCGCCGGTCGCGCACGAGCAGCCCCGCACGCGCGCCCAGCGTTGTGGAAATCGCGACCACGAGCGGCACCGCGAGACCCAGCGCATGAGGACACGCGATGACCAGTACGGTCACGACCCGCACAATCGAGAAGTCCACAGGAGCGCCGAGGAGCTGCCATACGACCATCGTGAGGAGGGCGGCCGCGATGGCCACGCCGGTAAGCATCTGGGCCGCGCGATCCGCCAGCACTTGCGCGCGCGACTTCGAGCGCTGCGCCTCGGCGACAAGCCGCATAATCTTCGAGAGCTTTGTGTCCTCGCCGGTGCCCGTCACCTCCACGCGCAGGGAACCTTCCCCGTTGATCGTGCCGGCAATGACCGCGTCCCCAGCGCGCTTCTTCACCGGGCGGGACTCGCCGGTGATCATGGACTCGTTGACGCTGCTCTCTCCGCTGCGAACCGCGCCGTCAGCGGGCGCGCGCTCCCCCGGCCTGACGAGCACGATATCGCTCTTTCGCAGCGCCGTCGTGGGGACCCGCTCTTCGCCTGCATTCGTGATGCGCGTTGCGGTGTCCGGCAGCAGCTTCGCGAGCTCCTCCAACGCGCCCTGTGCGTGCTGGATCGAGCGCATTTCGATCCAGTGGCCGAGCAACATTATCGTGACGAGCGTGGCGAGCTCCCACCACAGGGCATCCGCGCGAATCAGGCCGAGCTGTACGACCCAGGAGAAGACGAACGCAACGGCGATCGCCAACGAAATCAGCGTCATCATCCCTGGGAGCCGAGCTCTCAGCTCGCGCCAAGCGCCTTGGAGAAATGCGCGGCCGCCGTACAGGAAGACGAACGTGCCAAAGATTGCCGGGATCCATCGCTCGCCTGGGACCGTAGGTGCGCGATAGCCCAACAGCATTTCGATGTGCTCCGACCAGATTACCGCGGGAATGGTGAGGACCAGCGACAGCCAGAAGCGATCGCGGAACATCTGGGGTGAGTGCCCCGCGTGCGTGTGGTGACCTGCCCGCGCATTGTGTCTCATCTGCGCCGCTGGCTCGGCCGTCTGGTCGGTATGCTGCCCGTGGTGCTGAGGCGCGGTGTGTTGAAGCCGGTCGTGGTGGTGATTCATGACGCAACTCCCGCTGCGGCGCCCTGTTTGCCCTTTACCATCATTGATAGGAATCCAAATACGGGATCCTTGTGATCGGCATGGTGCAGCACTTCCCAACGCTCGCGCAGGTAGCCCAGACCGCGATGAACCCGAGCGACCAGAGCAGCGCAGACATAGGGGTATCTCACTCTCGCATTCCTCGCGCGCCACTCGCGCGTGGCGCAGTCGACCGGACGAACAGCGACCGGTGCCGCTCGAGCACCTGCGCGATGTCGGGCAGTGCCGCTGCCGCCGCCCGCTCCCCCGCCGCGATCAGTCCCGCCGCATCGCTGAAGTCCGCGAAGTGCTTCACCGTCGCCTGTGGGCGGATCACGAAGTCAGCTTCTTTGAGCTGACTCTCCTCGAGCAGGTGCCGCGCCAACGCGTCCGCCAGCAGCGCCGTCGAGATCGCCCCGCGGGCCGTCTCGTGCGCGCGCTGTTCGGCTACGTCCACGGCGATGACGTGAATCGCACCGAGATGATGGCAGGTGTTGACCGGCACCGGCTCGGCCCAACCGCCGTCCACGAGCACGTGCTCGTCGACATGCAACGGTTCGAACAGTCCGGGGATGGCCGACGACGCATACACGGCATCCGCGAGCGATCCATCGGCGAAGATCACGCGCCGGCCCGAGACGAGATCCAGGGCGGTCGTGGCAAGAGGGACCCGGGTATCGCGGAACGTGGACTCGCCCAGCAACCCCCGCAGGGAGGCGCGCATCGCGTCACCGCCGATGAGCGCGCCGCCAGGCCGGGCGGCGCGCCGCAAGGTGCCCAGCATGCTCCAGAGCCCCCCTGGGCCGAGCGCGTTGGGCGCCGCAATCGCCTCGAACGTCGCGGTGTTGAAGCCGACGCCGGTTGTCGCCAAGTGGGCCAGGATCCGTTCCTCGGCCTGTACTGCGGTTTCGGAGGTCGCGTAAACGGCGCCGATCACCGCGCCCGCGCTGGTGCCGGCGACGTAGGACACGGGAATCCCTTCCCGGTCGAGCACTTTGAGGACGCCGACTTGCGCCATGGCGCGCGCCCCACCGCCTGACAGCGCGATGCCCAGTTCTCCGCTCGCTGCGCAGATGCAGTCACGCATCATGTGTCCTTGAGAGCGCGATACAGGGTGATGGTCCCGAGCAACACCGCGAACCGGCGTGTGCGCGCCGTGCCCCGCGATCCACCGGTGCATCACTGCGACCGAGCTTCACGGCTCGCGAGCCTCACGCCGCAGCTGCCACCCGCGCCAGAGGTAGTAGATGGCCGGAATCACGACGAGCGTGAGAATGGTCGATGTGATCATCCCGCCCACCATCGGCGCCGCGATGCGCTTCATCACATCCGCACCCGTCCCGGCGCTCCACAGAATCGGCGCGAGCCCGGCCATGATCGCCACGACCGTCATCATCTTGGGCCGCAACCGCCCGACCGCGCCTTCCTCGATCGCGGGCACGAGATCGGCCAGCACGCGCTTGCGGCCGCCCGCCCCTTTTTCCTTCCACGCCTCATCGAGATACACGAGCATCACCACGCCCGTCTCGGCGGCCACGCCGGCGAGCGCAATGAATCCCACCCACACGGCGACGCTCGTGTTGTACCCCAGCGCCCAGATGGACCAGATCCCCCCGACCAACGCGAACGGCAGCGCGAGCATCACGATCAGGGTCTCTCCCACCCCCCGGAAGTTGAAATAGAGCAGGAGGAAGATGATGCCCAGCGTGAGCGGCACCACGAGCTTCAGCTTCTCCCGGATCCGCTCCATGGACTCGAACTGGCCGCTCCAGGTCAGGCTGTAACCGGGGGGGAGGGTCAGCTGGGCCGCGACCACCCGTTGGGCCTCGCGCACGTACCCGCCCACGTCGCGTCCCTCGATGTCCACGTAGACGGTCGTGACCGGAAACGCATCGTCGGTCTTGACCGCCATGGGACCCTGCACCACGCTCACCTGTGCCACTTGGCCGAGGGGAATCTGCAGGCCCGACATTGTCGGAACCACGATCTCCCGCAACTTCTGGATGTTGTCTCGGAGCTCCCGCGGATAGCGCACGTTCACCTCGTAACGCTCGCGTCCTTCCACCGTGATCGCCGCGGTCATGCCGCCCGCGGTCGCCATCACCACGTCGTGCAGATCGCCGGCATTCAGTCCGAAGCGAGCCGCTTGCGCGCGATCGGTCTTCACG
Organism: Gemmatimonadota bacterium; assembly: GCA_050264615.1. Lineage (GTDB taxonomy): Bacteria > Gemmatimonadota > Gemmatimonadetes > Gemmatimonadales > GWC2-71-9 > 20CM-2-65-7. The sequence continues at coordinate 13 of JBLNGI010000217.1, read as the reverse complement.
TCCACGTAGTAGC
>JBLNGI010000216.1:0-2855 GCA_050264615.1 Gemmatimonadota bacterium | reverse complement strand
GCGAACTTGGGCTTGATGTTCCACACATCGCGACACAGCAGCTCGAGCAATGCAACCGACGTCCGCGACGACGCAGAGAGCAGTACCGTCCGACCGTCCAGCTGTCCAACCGTCCGCCGGCTAAACAAGGCCACACTGCGGACCGGGCCATCACAGGAGATCGCCAGGTCCGGCAACAGTATGAGATCACGCCCGTGGCGCGCGTACTCGATCGCGCTGATCACACTGACATCCAGCTCTCCCGCAACGAGCAAATCGTTCAGCTCGGCGGGGGTGCCGGTGACGAGCTCAGCGCCGGCCGGCAGCGCGACGCTGCCGCGGTCGATGGCTCCGTAGACCGGCGCGCAGTTGATGTACCCGATGCGGCCGATTCTCATTCGGCCCCATCCACCGCCGTCGCGACCTCGCGCTTGCGCTTGGCGATCTGGAACAGGTTGCCCTGGGGCGCGGGACCCTCGGGACGCACGGGCTCCGCCTCGACCTTCGGCTCGTAACCCTCGAACGTGCGGACGGTCTGGTAGAGCGAGTCTCGCTCGACGGGCTCCTTCCCCGCCCCGCGGATCAGCGTGACGATCTGATCGTAGGACAGCCACATGGCGGTCTGCGCGCCGGCTTCGTGATAGACGCGCTCGAACACGACGGTGCCTTCGAGATCGTCGCACCCGAACGTGAGCGCCACCTGGGAGATGAACGGGGTCACCATCGGCCAGTGCGTCTTCACGTGCGGAATGTTGTCGAGCAACAGCCGCCCGACGGCGATGTTCTTGAGATCGTCGAAGCCCGTCGTCGCCGTGCCGGTCCTCCCCAGTGTTTCGCCCAGCTCGTTGTGGTCGGGGTGGTAGGCCAGCGGGATGTAGGTGAGGAAGCCGCCGGTCTCGTCCTGGAGCGCGCGCAGCGCGAGCAGGTGATCGACGCGGTCCTCGAGCGTTTCGACGTGCCCGTACAGCATCGTGCAGTTGGATGGGATGCCGAGCTGGTGGGCTTCGCGGTGCACGGCGAGCCACTCGTCGCCGGTGAGCTTCCGGTCAGCGATCGTGGCGCGCGCCGCGGGTGAGAACACCTCGGCACCGCCCCCGGGCAGCGTGCTGACGCCGGCTTCCTTCATGGCCAGCAACACTTCCCGAGTCGTCATCCCTTCAATGCGCGCGAGATGCGCCACTTCAACCGCGGTGAGCGCCTTGATCATCACCTGCGGGTGGCGCTGCTTCAGCCCGCGAAACATGTCGGTGTAGTACGACAGCTTCAGCTTGGGATGCAGGCCCCCCACGATGTGGAACTCGCGCGTCGGATTCTCGCGCGCCGCGTCGGCTTCGGCGAAGACTTCCTCGAGGCTCCGGGTATAGGCCCCGTCCTCTTTGGGCATGCGCGCGAACGAGCAGAACACGCAGGTGTTGCGCAGGATGCAGACGTTGGTCGGATTGAGATGCTGGTTGGCGGCGAAGTAGACGCGATTGCCATTGCGCCGCTGATTCGCGAGGTGGGCGAGCCGGCCGATGCTGAGCAAGTCGCTGGATGCAAAAAGCGCGAGGCCGTCCTCGCGCATGAGCCGCTCACCCCGTTCTACTTTTCCTGCAATCGGTACGAGGACTGGATCTACTCGGCCGTCAGGCCGTCCGGCCGTCCGGCCGTCGTTCATGTCACTCTCCGCACCGCCAGCGTGACGTTGTGTCCCCCGAAGCCAAACGAGTTGGAGAGGGCCACGTCGAGCTGCCGCTGGACGGCCTTGTTCGGCGCCGAGTCGAGGTCGCACGCGGGATCGGGATTGAACTGATTGATCGTCGGCGGGATGACGCCGTTCTGGAGCGCCAGCGCACAGATCGCGAACTCGAACGCGCCCGCCGCGCCCAGCAGGTGTCCCGTCATCGACTTGGTCGAGCCGAAGATCAGCTTGCGCGCCTGCTCGCCGAACACAGCCTTCACCGCGTTGGTCTCGGCGGCGTCGCCGTGCGGCGTCGAGGTGCCGTGCGCGTTGATGTAGCCGACATCCTCGGGACGAATGTTGCCCGACTTCATCGCGAGCCGCATCGCTTCCTGCGCGCCGGAGCCGTCGGGCGCGGGCGCGGTGATGTGATACGCGTCCGCGGTCGCGCCGTAGCCCACCAGCTCGGCGACGATCTTCGCGCCGCGTCCCGTGGCGCGCTCCCACTCCTCGAGAATCACCACGGCCGCGCCGTCGCCCATGACGAAGCCGTCGCGGTCCTGGTCGAACGGCCGGCTCGCCGTCTTGGGGTCGTCGTTGCGCTCCGACAGCGCCTTCATGTTCGCAAAGCTCGCGAGCGCGAGCGGCGTGATCGCCGCCTCCGACCCGCCCGCGACCATGACGTCGGCCTTGTTCTCGCGAATCAGATCGAACGCGTCGCCCAGCGCATGTCCCGACGACGCGCACGCCGACACCGTCCCGTAGTTCGGGCCCTGAAAGCCGTAGCGCATCGAGACGATCGCCGAGGCCACGTTCGCCATGAACATCGGCACGAAGAACGGCGACACCCGGCTCGGTCCCTTCTCGATGAAGGTCCGCATGTTCTCTTCGAACGTCGCGATCCCGCCCGTGCCGGTGCCGATGATGACGCCGATGCGCTTGGGATCGAGCGGGCTCTTCTCGAGGCAGGAGTCGCGCACCGCCTGCACGGCGGCCCCCATCGCGAACTGGGAGAACAGGTCGTAGCGGCGCGCTTCCTTCTTGTCGATGTACTGGAGCGGATCGAACCCCTTCACTTCGCAGGCGAAGTGCACGGGGAGCAGGCTGTGGTCGAAGCGGGTAATCGGACCCGCGCCCGACTCTCCGGCAACGAGGGCGGCCCAGGTGCTCGCGACGTCGTTTCCAACCGGCGTCACGAGTCCCATCCCCGTGACCG
>JBLNGI010000215.1:0-17769 GCA_050264615.1 Gemmatimonadota bacterium | reverse complement strand
GCGAAGTCGTCGCAGCAGCTCGCGCTGTTCATGAGCTACGAATTCTTGAGCTCGGAGTCGATCGAGTTCGGCGGTCAGGGATTCCAGGGCGGGCTGGTGTCGCGCTGGGGCGATCCGAAGGGCTTCCGGATCCAGAGCGAGGTGCTCGGCGCCGCCTACCCGATCGTCGCGACCCAGTCCGACTACTTCGTGTCGCTCGAGGGCCGAGACTATGACTACGGACTAGGGCTAGGCGGCAACCTGCGGCTCTCGGCGATCTGGGAAGGGCTGGGCGCGATCGACGCGCGCGCCCGCATGCTGTGGGAACCAGTCCTGAGCGGATTCAACGGCGATCACTACCAGTACTCCGCGTCGCTCGAGGGCCGCCTGTACGCGCGCGGGCGTCTGGGCGTGGGCGCGTCGGTGACCGCCTACCACCGCAAGAGCGTGTACGACGCCTTCCCCGACGTGTCGGTGGATGGGACCCAACTCCGGGCGTATGCGACGTTTGCCGTGCCGAGGTGGCAGCCATGAAAGTCAGGGGCTCGGGTTTGGGAATCGGGATTTGGCTGCCCCTTGCAGTCATAGTCGTTACTGCCGGTTGTCAGGACTCGATTGTGAAATACCTGGGGCCGGAGAACAACGAGGTCGAGACGGTGCTGACCGACAGCCTGCGCTTCGAGGCGTTTGACCTGGACAACGTGACGGACACCCGCGAGTGGTCGTGGACGATCACGGGGCCGCAAGCGCTCGTGCATCACGACAACTTTGTCCATCACGGCAAAGGCCAGATCACGATCATCGACGCGGCGGGCGACACCGTCTACAATCGAATCCCGCTGGAGTGGGGAATCGATAACGCGACCGACTCCGGCTCGGCCGGTGCCTGGACGGTCAAGCTCGAGTTGTTCGGCGCCCGCGGCCGGGTGGACTTCTCAGTGGTGAAGGCTCCGTAGCTCTTTCAAAAATCCTGCCTGCCCGGGCAGGATTTTTCGTTCGGCTTCATCCAACCCGAACCAGCCGGCGCGGTCGACTTCGGGGAACTCGCGTCCCTGGAACGTGAACGTGTTGCTCTTGATCAGCGCAGGGTCACAGTCGCCGCGTACCGCCCACGCGTACACCGTCTTGCCGCTCTTCTGTTTGAGTGGTGTGAGGGGTCGAAAGTCGCCGTCGATCGGAAAGCCCGTTTCCTCCGTGAATTCGCGTCGCGCGGCGGTCAGCGGGTCTTCGGGAGGCTCGAATTCGCCCTTGGGGATGGACCACGCGCCGTCGTCTTTCTTGGCCCAGAATGGCCCGCCGGGATGAACCAGGAACACTTCGAGCTCGGCGCGCTGCCGGTACAGCAGCAATCCGCTAGAGACTTTCAAGCACGTCCCGCACTTTCTGCGCGATCGTAACGCTGAAATGGATCTCCTGGACGCCGGTTTTTTGCACGATCCGCGCGGCGTTGCTTGCGTCGATGCCGCCACCGGCGAGAATCACGATGCGGCCGGCCGACTGTCTGACGAGCCGGCCGATGGTTTCCAGTCCCAGGACAGCGGCCTTGGCGCCGCCCGATGTCAGCACGCGATCGACACCCAACGCAATGAGGGTCTCCAGCGCAGCCGTGATAGATGTCGATACATCTATCGCCCGATGGAACGTCACCCCCAGCGGCCGCGCCGCCGCGATCAGCTCCGCCATGCGCGCGACGTCCACCTGGCCGGTGGAGGTGAGCGCGCCAGTCACGATACCGCGCGCCCCAGCCGCTTTCGCCTGGTGGATCTGCTCGAGCATGACGCGATGCTCGGCGCCCGTGTACACGAAATCGCCGGCGCGCGGGCGAATGAGCACGTAGACAGGAATTGGAACCTTAGGGAGTTCCAACAAGGGTGTGGTGCCACCGTGGGCGAGATCTGCGCACAACTCGATGCGGTGAGCGCCGCCCTCAGCCGCTGCCTGGGCGGCGCCCAGCGACTCAACGGCTGCTTCGACCAGCACCCTTTACGTCGTAATTCAGCAGGATCGTACCGGTCTTCTTGAACAACCTCTGCTGCGTCAGCACGAGCGACACCCGGGTCTTGGTCTTCGGGAGCAGTGGCAACCCGTCGCCGAGCAGCACGGGAATCACGGCGACCTCGAGCGCGTCGACCAGCTTCAGCTCGAGCATGCTGCGGAACAGCTCCCCGCCGCCCCACAACCAGATGTCTTTCCCCGGGGCGTTCTTGAGCTCGGTCACCGTCTTCTTCACGTCGTTAGACACCGTCGCGCCTTTTACGTCAGCCTGCCGCAGCGTCTTCGAGAACACATACGTCGGTGGCTTGGGCAAGCCGTAGTCGTTGCCCTGCGCCGCGTCGTATGACTTCCGGCCCATCAGCATGGTGTCGTACCGCTTGAACATGGCGTCGAAGTCGATTTCCGGATCCATCACGATCCAGTCGTACCCGCCGTCGGGCGCGGCGATGTAGCCATCCAGGCTCATCGCGCAGGAGAAACGGACGGTTCTCATCTGCGTACCGGGCCGAGGGACTGATCCAGGAACGTATTGATCGCGGGCAGGCGGTCCTCCAGGGCCGGGATGTGTCCGACACCTCGTATGAGCACGAGTTGTTTGGGCGCGCGCAGCAGATTCCACAGCGAGTCGCTCACGTTGGTGGGTCCTTGGACACCAATTTGGGACTGTTGCCCCCACTCTCAAGTCGGTGCAACTTCGCCCCCATGGCACGAGCCTTGGGCTTGGCTTTCCTGCTCGTGGTTCTCGCTGCCGCCGCCGGCGCTCAGTCGCTGCGCCGCTTTTCGGAGGGCGGCAGGTGGGGCTACCTCGACTCCACCGGCGCCGTCGCCATTCCCGCCCAGTTCGCCAACGCCTACGACACATGGTCCGGAGGATTCGCGCGCGTGCAACTCGACTCCGTCAAGTTCGCCTATATCGACGCGCGCGGCCACGTGATCGGCGCGCCCGGGTTTGACGGCGCGATGAATTTCTCGAGCGGCCACGCGGCAGTGCGCGTGGGCGACAAGTGGGGCGTGATCGACACGACGGGCGCCACGGTCATTCCCCTGGGCTTGAAGGAAGCCATCTTCTTCTACGAAGGCCGCGCCCTCGTGCGAGACGGTGACAAGCGTGGCTACATCGACATGCGCGGCCGGCCGGTCATCCCCACACGATTCGCCGACGGGCACCGCTTCTTCGGCGGCTGGGCGGCCGTGAAGCTGGATAAGAAGTGGGGCGTGATCGACACCGCGGGCCGGTTTGTGGTCGAGCCCAGCTACGAGCAGGTCAAAGCGTTTTCGACCAGCGTCTACGCGGCCAAGGGCGGCGCCACCTGGCGTCTGATCGATCACGCGGGCCGGATGTATGGCGCCACGTTCGAAGCGCTCGGCTATTCATGGTTCCAGGAGGGATTGGCAGCCGTTCGACAAGGTCGCAAGACCGGCTACATCGACACCACCGGCACGTGGGTTATTCCACCCACGTTTGACGCCGCGCTGGATTTCTCCGGGGGGCGCGCTGCCGTGCGGCAATCCGACTGGGCTGAGTCAAGGCAGCAGTGGGGCTACATCGACCGCACCGGCAAGGTCGTGATTCGCGTGAACCGCGGCAACGCGTTCGCGGAGGGGCTCGCAGCCGTGACGCTCGACGATCCGATGCGCTACGGCTACATCGACACCAGCGGCGCCCTCATGATCCAGCCACAGTTCAGGGATGCGGAGCAGTTTTCAGGTGGTATGGCGCGTGTGGAGTTTCCAGATCGCTCCTGGGGCTACATCGATCGCAGCGGTCGCACGCTGTGGCGCGGCGCGCCGGAGCCGGAACCGCCGTCGCCGTTCGCCCTGGCGCCCGTGAGAACCGACGACACGAGCGGGCTCGCCGGCAGCGGCCCCTTGGTCGACCGGCTGGGACGGCTCGTCGACCGGCTCGAGACCGCCGAGCGGCGCGGCGAGTTGGAGATCAAGATGTTCGGCCCGCCGACGCTGCTTGCGACGATCGTCGGTGCCGACACGCGGGTGCGCGGGTATGCCGACAGCCATCCCGACGACGCCCGGCTCTTGGTGCTCGCGGCGCGCCTCGGCCGGCTCCGGCACGTCGCGCAGCCGATCTCATTTCAAGCCGATCACCCACCGACGCTCGATTCCCTGAATGCAACGTTCGCGCACAACCTGCGCTACGGCGAACGAGCGATCGCGCTGCAGCCGGCCAACGCCGAGGCGCACTACTGGATGGGCCGGCTGTATGCGTTTCGCACGGGTTGGCAGCGCTTCATGTTCGGTGCTGCCGCGACCGACGCTGCGTCGCTGCAGTTCTTCCGCACGAGCCTCGACTCGGCTCTCTACTTCGGTCGACGCTCGGTCGAGCTCGGACCGAAGGACGAGCGCTATCGCGAGGCGCTGATGCAGTACCTGCTCATGGCCGGCCAGCACGATGAAGCGGTCGCCATGGCCAGGACGCTCGCCGGGGGGCGGCATCCGGTCAGTGTCTTGTTGGACGACTGGGACCGGCTGCCAGCGCCGCCGGCCGCGGTCTTCTCCGAGCGCCAGGCGAACGCCATCGCCGAGATGCAGTCCGCATCCGGCATCGAATACGCCGGAATGCGCGTGCGGGTCTACGTCGTGAACCAACCGGCCACGCAGGTCGAAGCATTCTATCGGACGCGCTGGCCGGGACTGCGCTTCTTCGAGCAGAAGGATGTCGACATGGGGGGAGAGGGGCGGATGCTGGCGCAGATGCTGCGATTCAAGGGACAGGGGCTCGAGCCGGCAAAGAGCGAGCAAGAAGTACGTGAGATCGAAGGACCGAGAGCGCCTGAAGGATTTGCCGTGGGACTGATGGAGATGACGAACGCGACGGCGGAGATGCGCGCTCGCCTGGATGCGCCGGCGACCGGCCCGTTCTGCATCCTCACGGTGATGAATACGCGACGCTTCAAGTAGGTTTCCGCCGTGCTCCTCGCCACGCTGGTCAACACGTCGGCCCAGGTCGCCGCGACCTCGGGCCGGCTGGCCAAGATCACGCTGCTCGCCGAGCTCCTGCAGCAGGCCGCTCCGGAGGAGCGGGAGCTGGCGATCGCCTATCTCTCGGGGACGACGCGGCAGGCCAAAGCCGGCGTGGGATGGGCGACGCTGCAGGCGGCTCAGGCGCCTGGAGCCAGGAGTTCGGAGTTGGGGATCAAGGACGTTGACCAGGTGCTCGAGCGCATTTCGAAGACCTCCGGCAAGGGATCCGCGACGGAAAAGAAGCAGCTGCTCAAGGGCCTGTTCGCGCGCGCGACGGCTGAGGAGCAGGATTTCCTGTTTCGCTTGATCACGGGCGAGCTGCGCCAGGGTGCGCTCGAGGGCATCATGGTCGAAGCTGTGGCGAAGGCACGTGGTCTCCCGGCCAACGAAGTGCGGCGTGCCATGATGGTGGCGGGTGACTTGCGCGCGGTCGCCAGGGGCGACCCAGCGGGCTTCAAGATCCAGCTATTTCGCCCGATCAAACCGATGCTTGCGAAAACGGCGACGGATGTTGCAGAGGCGCTCGGGGAGGTCGGTCCCGCGTCTTTCGAATACAAACTCGACGGCATTCGAATTCAGGTGCACAAAAACGCGCACGAGGTGCGAGTTTTTTCGCGCACGCTTAACGATATTACGTCCGAGCTACCTACCGTCGTCGACATATCGAAAAAAGTGGATATGAACCAGGCGATCCTGGACGGCGAGGCGATCGTCTTGGGTGCCGAAAACCGCCCAGTTCGGTTTCAGGAGACCATGAAAGGGCTCGGCGGGGGCATCCCGTTCTTCTTCGATATTCTCTACCTCGACGGGACGTCGCTCCTGGATCAACCGTACTCGACCCGCGCCAAGATCCTCGCCGAGCACATCCCGGAGTCGCAGCGGCCCGCTCGCCTGGTCACAGCCGACGCGGACCAGGCGCACGAGTTCTTCGAGGCGGCGATCGCCGCGGGACAGGAAGGACTCATGGCCAAGGGCCTCGAGTCCAGGTACGAGGCAGGGCGCCGGGGCGGGGCTTGGTTCAAGATCAAACGCGCCAACACGCTCGATTTGGTCGTCCTCGCTGCCGAATGGGGTCATGGACGCCGGCAGGGGAAACTCTCCAACCTGCATCTCGGCGCCCGCGATCCGAACGGCGGGTACGTCATGCTGGGAAAGACGTTCAAGGGTATGACGGATGAAATGCTCGAATGGCAGACGAAGAAACTGCAGGAGTTGAGGATGCGGGAGTCGGGAATCACGGTGTATGTCAAGCCGGAGCTCGTCGTGGAGATCGCCCACAACGGCCTGCAGGATTCCACACGGTATCCGGGCGGCTTGGCGCTGCGGTTTGCGCGCGTGATTCGGTATCGTGAAGACAAGAAGCCGGATGAAGCGGACACCATCGAGACCGTCAGAAAGCTGCACGGCACATGAACACGTTGCTCATGCTACTGTTGCTGCCATCGCTTCTGCTCGGCCAGGTTCCCCGCAGCCAGCATGGCTCGGTCATGCAACGTGTCGCGACGACCGATATCTCGGTCACGTACAATCGGCCGGTGGCGCGCGGCAGGGAGCTGTTCGGCGTTCTGGTGCGCTGGGGCCGGCGCTGGCATCCCGGCGCTGATTCGGCCACCACGATTTCGTTCAGCAAAGACGTCACGATCGACGGTCACGCCCTCAAAGCGGGCAGTTATACGCTGTGGACGATTCCCGAGGAGTCGAAGCCGTGGACGGTGATCTTCAATCGCGGCACCGGCGTGTGGCATACGAACTATCCGGGCGACTCACTCGATGCGCTGAAAGTCGAGATCAAACCGGAGACCGGCGCGTACATGGAGTCGCTCGCCTACTATTTCCCCATGGTCGATGCCGATTCGGCCGTGCTGCGGCTGCACTGGGGGACCACGATCATACCGATGATGATCCGTGAAGGTCGGTAAGACCCTCTACGCGAAGAACCGCAAGGAATGGCGCGCCTGGCTCGCCCAGCATCACGCGACGGCGCCGGAGATCTGGCTGATCTACTATAAAAAAGAGAGCGGCAAGCCGCGCATCCCCTACAACGACGCGGTCGAGGAAGCGCTGTGCTACGGTTGGATCGACAGTCTTCTGAAGCCGATTGACGCGAGGAAGTACGCCCAGCGCTACTCGCCCCGCAAGAAGACGAGCAAGCTCTCCGACATGAACCGCGAGCGCGTGCGCCGGCTGATCGAGTCAGGCCGCATGACCAAGGCAGGGCTCGCGGCGATCGCGCACGTGGGAAAGAAATCGGGAAGGACTCCGGCGGATATCGAGAGGCGGTTGCAGCAAGACCCAGTCACGTGGCGCAACTTCCAACGATTCCCGGCGTCGTATAAGCGCATCCGGATCGGTTGGATCGATGCGGCGCGGCACCGGCGTGAAGCGTTCGAGCAGCGGCTGCGCTATTTCCTCAAGATGACCAGACAGAACAAACGATTCGGAATGGTGCAGTAGGTGCCCAAATGCTATTCTTTGGTATTGAGGACCGGCACAGCGACATCTTTGTCGCGCAGTTGATCTCGCGTTAACAGTCCCATCTCCTCGAGGAACGTGCTTGGGCCGGTGTCGCGTCCCAGCCGGCGCGCCACGCGCGTGAGGATGAGCCGCTCGCGGGCCCGCGTCATCCCCACGTAGAGCAGACGCCGCGCCTCCTCGATTTCATCCGTGATGTTGTTGGTCGCCGCCTGGAACCCGGGGATCTCGTAGTCCTCCACGCCCACGATGTACACGCGCGAGAACTCGAGTCCTTTGGTCGAGTGCAGCGTGAGCAGGTTGATCCGATCCGGGGCGAGGTCGACGCCCTCGGACGTGGAGAGGGCGACGCGCTCGAGCAGCTGGTCGATGCTTTGCTCCAGTGATCCGGCGTCGACCATCAGCGCGCCGAGTCTGGAGACCGCCGTTGGATAGCGCTGCGCCGGATCGCTTTCGGCGCGCAGTCGCGTCATGAGGGAGCGCCCACCCAGCCGGCGAATCACCTCTTCGACATTCGGACCCGTCTGGGCGGTGGCGTAGAACTCGAGCGCATCGCTGTAGCGGCCGAGCGCGCGGATGCGCCCCAGCGTGAAGAGCAGCTCCTGCTCGCTGCTCCGTGCTCCGTGCTCTATTGCGAGGGCCAATCCCAAGTAGTCCAGGACATTGTTGAGCACCGCTTTGCGCGCGCGAATCACGCGCTGCTTCTCGAGCTCGAGGTAGACCAGCGCCAGGGTGCATGCGTCGTCGAGCGCGTGATGGGCGCGGCCGACGTCGATCCCGAAACGCACGGCGAGATCCTCGAGTTTGCCGCTGTCCTGCGACAGCGATCGCACGAGGGGCAGCGTGTCGTAGAACACTAGGGTGTCGACGTTGCCGAGCCGGCGCAGCACGGGGATGTCGAACTTCTGGCCGTTATGGGCCACGAGAATGTCCGACCCGACGAAGGCCAGGAACTGCGGGAGGACTTCGGCAAAAGGCGGGGCGCGTGACACGTCCGCATCGGTGTAGCCATGCAGCTTCGTCGCGCCGGCGGAGATCGGCTTGAACGGATTCACGAGTGTGTGGAAGCGCTCGACGATCGTGCCGTTCACCACGCGGGCCGCGCCGATCTCGACCACGCCGCACGTCGCGACGTCGGTGTCGGTGGTCTCGAAATCGAACGTGACGTAGCGATCCAGCCTGGCATCCAGATCCCGCGCGTGCAGGAGCTGCAGGGCCTTGAAGAGCGTGAAGCCGCTCGTCGTGATGCCGTCGGACCTGGCCGCACCCACCTCGCGAATGCCGGCGGCAATGACCATCCCTCGCAGCGCGACCTCGAGGCCACCCATGGGCGCAAAGGCGATCGGTTCCCGAAGCGCTGCCGCGAGCTTTACCGCCTCGGGAACGCTCGCCGGATCGCTCAGCTCGTCGTGCCGTTCCTCGAGCGCATTCCGATACGGCCCGATGCTTTGCGAGAGCAGTTCGTCCACGACGGCCTGCAGCGTGCCATGCGAGCGGGGCAGGGCGCGCAGATTCTCGACCTGGTACACGAGCCGCCACAGCTTTTTGGTGTCGGGGTCCTGCGCCGGCCGGCGCCGGGCGAGCTCGCGCACCGACGACAGGAAGTCGCCCTCGATCGCCGCCTCGACTTCCTGCAGGAAATGCTCGGACAGCACGCAGCGCGCGAACGCCTCGAGCGCCACGGGATCGTCAGGGTGCCGCACCACGCGCAGCGCGGTGATGACGTAGCGGATCACCTCGTCTTCCATCAACGAGCGGCCGCGGGCCAGACGACACGGAATCCCCGCGCGGAGCAGCCGCCCCTCGATGTACTCCCCCACGCGATGCTTGCGATACAGGATCGCGCAGTCGCCCCAGGGCTGGGGGGGGGCGAGATCTTCCAGCAGCCATGAGGCTTCTTCTGCTTCGTCCTTGAATGCGAGCGCCTGGACGTCGTGGGGCGATTCGCGGTCGGCGGTGAGCTGTTTCTGGAACAGCTGCGGGTTCTGCGCCAGCACCCGCCGGGCTGTCTCGAAAATCTGCCGGGAGCAGCGGCAGTTCTTGTCGAGCACGATCGGCTCGACTTCGTAGTCGCGCTTGAACCGCACCAGCACGTATGGGTCGGCACCGGTCCAGGCGAAAATCGATTGCTCGTCGTCGCCCACGGCGAAGAAGTTATGGTGCGGTCGAACGAGCTTCTTCAGGAAGTCGTACTGCACCGCGTTCACATCCTGGAACTCATCCACGAGCAGATAGTCCCACCGGTCCGCAATGCGACTCGCCAGCGGCTCGGCACGCGTGATCAGCTCGTCGAAGTCCACCATGTTGCGCTGCGCGAGCCAGCTCTTGTAGTCGTGGAAGAGCCGCTGATCGTTCGGAGTGAGCCGATAGCTCTGGAAGCGGTGGCGGCTGAACAACGTGAGCAGCTGGCCGCGCCGATCGGCCGGCACCCGCAACCGGCTCAGGATGACGCGCTGGTAATTGTCGTCGGCGACGCCGAAGCCTTTACGCAGCCCCGCCTCAGTGTGGAACTCGCGCAGCAGCTGCAGACAGAACGAGTGGATCGTCCCGCGCCACACATCAGCGGGCCCAAGTCGCGTCGCAATCTCTTCGGCCGCGCGGTTGGTGAACGTGAGCGCGCAGACGCGATGCGGGTCGAAACCACTCTTGATCAGAAACTGGATGCGGGAGGTGAGGCAGAATGTCTTCCCCGCGCCCGGGCCTGCGACGACGAGCACGGGACCAAGCGGCGCCTCGATCGCGCGGCGCTGCGGCGGGAGAGGAACGAGCTCCACCATCCCACTATGATAATGCGCCGCTCGTGATTAACCTTCCGTTGCACGGGGCGTTGCCCAATCGGCCCCTCTTTCCAACAATGGGAGACTTCCAATGTCACAGTCCTCAGCAGTTCTGGTCATCGACATGGCCAACGATTTCGTCTATCCCGGCGGCACGATCGCCGACGCGGGCGGCGGCGAGTACCAGCGGCGCGCGCAGGCCATCATTCCGCGCCTCGCCAAGCTGCTCGCCGCGGCGCGCACGGCCGGGATCCCGGTGATCTACGCGACCGACGCGCACACGCCGCAGGACAAGGAATTGCGCAAGTGGCCGCCGCACTCGATGAAAGGCACGCCTCAGGCGAAGATCGTGGATGGGCTCAAGCCCGAGCCCGGCGATCTCGTGTGGGATAAGCAGACCTACTCGCCGTTCTTGAATCCCGGGTTCGAGCGGCTGCTGGAGGAGCGCGGGATCACGAAGCTGTACATCACCGGGCTGCACACCGACTGCTGCGCGCGCCACACGTCGGGGGACGCATTCCAGCGTGGCTATGACCTCGTCTGGGTCACCGATGCGCTGCAGGCGTTTACCGACGAAGCGCACAAGGCTGGACTCGGCTATTTCGAAGCCTGGTACGCGACCGATCCGAAGAGCCAACTCAAGACGGTGGATGAGCTGGTCGACGAGTGGTCTAGAAAAAAATCAGAGACACTGCAAGCAACAGCGGTATAAGAATCCCGACGCTGTAGAGCAGATAGCCGAAGAAAGACGGCATCGTCACGCCGCTTCCTTCGGCTATTGCTTTGACCATGAAATTGGGCGCGTTCCCGATGTAGGTGTTGGCCCCCATGAACACGGCACCGCTCGAGATCGCGGCGAGCAGCTTCGCCGACTCCGGGCTCAGCGCGAGCGTGCCAATGTAGGGTCCGTGTGGCGCCACGCCATGGAGCCCGGCGGCGGCCGCTGCAAACGCCAAATAGGTCGGTGCATTGTCGAGCACGCTCGACAGGGCTCCGGTCGTCCAGAAGAAATGCACCGGCTTCGACAGCGCGAAATCCGGTCGCTGCGCCCACGCATTCAGCAGCTCGAGCACCGGGGCCATCGTCACGAAGATCGCGGCAAACAGGATTGCAACTTCGATGATCGGCCCGAACGTGAACGCGTTCTTGGTCCGGTTCTCGGCTGTCCCCACGATGTAGCCAAGGATGCCCAGGCCGGCGATCACCGTTGTCGGCCACGCCATGACGATCGCTGCCACGACACCACCCAGCGCCATGATCGGGAGCAACCCCTTGATCTCGAGGGGCTCATGGATCAGCACCTGCTCGTGCTGTGAGCCCGGGAGCTCCTTTTCGTCTTTGCTCAGCGCCCATTGGTCCCAGACGTTGAAAATCACGAGCAAGACGCCATTCACGAACAGCCATTGCGGCCACAACTGCAGCGTCCAGCCGAACGGGACTCCCTTCAGAAAGCCGAGCAGCAGGGGCGGATCGCCGATCGGCGTGAGCAGTCCGCCGCAGTTCGCCACGATAAAGATGAAGAAGATGACGATGTGGGCGACTCGCTTCCGTCGCTTGTTGGCGCGCAGTAACGGGCGAATCAGCAGGACCGAGGCGCCGGTCGTGCCCGTCAGATTTGCCAGCACGGCGCCGATGCCCAGCATCCCGGTGTTGACGAGCGGTGTTCCCGCCAATGAGCCCTGGATGTGAATGCCGCCCGAGATGACAAACAGCGCGGCGATCACGACGATGAATCCGAGATACTCGTGTGCCTTCTCGGCGAGCAAGTGCCGGCCTTCCCATCCCAGCCCGAAGCCGAGATAGAGCAGGACAGGCAGCGAAGCCACCACGGCGACGAGCGCCTTGTTGCGATGGTGATGCCACCAGCGCGGCGCGAGCAGCGGTGCGAGTGCGATCGCGAGCAGCAACACCACGAACGGCAACGCGGTGGCGAGCGGCAGGTCGTGGCCGAGCATGGGGTGGCACCATGCTGCTGCGCATGGTCGTCCTTGCGCAAGGCCCGACAAAAGACTAGTTCGCGCGCAGCGCGTCGCGGATCAGACGGCTCACGCGCTCAGCCGCGGGCGGGCTGAGATTGCCGAGCACGATCACGTCGTAGCCCCCGGCGAGATCTCCTTCCACTGCCGCGTTGATCCCGGGCGCGCCGCCCGCGATGCCGACCATGCCGGCGTCGGGCGCATTGTCGATCTTGTGCTCGCGCAGCGCGTTGAGGAGCCGCAGCAGATCGTGCGCGGTCGAATAACCGCCGCCGGCTGAGCTGCCCCGTCCAGGCAGCAGGTCGGTGTTGCGACCCTCGTTCGTGTATCCGATCGCGGTGTTGGCGGGCAGCGAGTCGAACCTCCAGCTGGCCGTCCGTGTCATTCCCGCAGGCACGAAGATGTGGCTGCGCACGTAGTCGTAGTAGCTCTCGCCCGCCGATCGCTCCACCAGCAGCCCGAGCACGATGTAGCCGGCGTTGGAGTACTGCTGTCGAGCGCCAGGTTCGAACGCGAGCGGCTGCTCTTTGAACAGCTGGAAATAGTCGTTGAGTGTGACGACGTCGTGTCGAGTCTTGCCGGGTGGGGCACCGAAGATGTCCCCCTGAATACCGGAGCGGTGCTCCAGGATCTGCCGAATCGTCACTCGCTTCGCCACGTCCGGGTTCGGGTAGTCCGGCCATGCTCGGGCAAGTGACGAGTCGAGGTTGAGCTTGCCAAGGGCGGCGAGCTGCCGAATCGCGATCGTGGTGAAGAACTTGTTGATCGAGCCGAGGTTGAACGCAGTCTCCAAGTCGTTGGGACGACGCGCTTCCCGATCGGCCATTCCATAGGCGCGCTCGAACTGCGGGACACCACCCCGCGCCACGACCACGACCCCCGAGAAGTCTCCGTTCCTGGCCAGGCTATCGACGCTGAGCTGCCACGACTGCGCTTGGACCGCGATAAGGACGGCGAGTATGGGGTTCATGCCTAGGAGAGACGCCTGGAGAGGGTGAAAGGTCGCTCCTAGATTCCCGGGCACAATGCAGCACGAAGCGGCAGTCATCGTCGGCGCCGGTCCAATCGGGTTGGCGTGCGCCATCTCCGCCAAACGCCGCGGTATCGATCCGCTGGTGATAGACGCCGGGGCGCTCGCCAATTCGATTGTGCGCTACCCCATCAACATGACGTTCTTCACGACGCCTGAGCGGCTCGAGATCGGCGGCCATCCGCTCGTGTGCGCCGGCCCAAAGGCCACGCGGGAAGAGGCGCTCAAGTACTACCGCGGCGTCGCCCGAGCCGAAGGGATTCGAGTCCGGACGTACACCAAGCTCATCAACGCTCACGAAATCGAAACCCGGCTCGGTAAAGCCAGCATCTCCTGGGACAAGCTCGTCCTCGCGACCGGCTACTTCGACCATCCCAATCGGCTCGGCGTTCCAGGGGAAGACCTGCCGCACGTGCATCACTACTTCGACGAAGCGCACCGCTCCTATGGCCTCGATGTCGTCGTGATCGGCGGGAAGAATTCGGCCGTCGAGGCGGCGCTGCAACTGTTTCGCGCCGGAGCTCGTACCACGATCATCCACCGCGGGACCACCTGGCCCACGAGCGTGAAATACTGGCTGCGGCCAGACCTGGAGAACCGGATCAAGGCAGGCGAAATCACCGCGCGCCTCGGGACGCACGTCGCGTCCATCACACCGCGCGAAGTGCGCGTACACGGCCTGGGTGGTGAAGAGGCGATGCCCGCCGGCCGCGTGTATGCGCTGATCGGATTCCATCCCGATCTCGGACTGTTCGATAGAATCGGGATCAAGTACGAGCGCGAAACGGGCCGCCCGGAGATCGATGCGGATGCGCTCGAGACCTCGGTGCACGGCGTGCATGTCGCGGGCAGCGTGATCGCGGGCAACAAGATCTCGGAGATCTTCATCGAGAACGGTCGCTTTGACGGCGAGAAGATCTTCGGATCGCCCGACGAGCGTGCTCGGGCCCAAGACCTATACCAAGGGATTAGACGGGAGACGGGGGAGTAGTCCCTTCCCATCCGACACTGCCGAGCTAACTTGCCAGAATGTCCGAACTCCGCGACGCCTTAGCGGACGACCTCGGCCCGTTGTATCGGATCGAGCGTGAAGTGCGGCCGGTAGGCGAATACCGGCTGTTTGTGGCAACCCAGTCCCAGGACGGCACAGAGCTCCTCATCAAGGTTCTGCCCGCCGCGCTGTCGCTCGGCATCAACGACCTCCAATTCGAGCGCGCCGTCCTGCTGATCGCCGAGCAGTTGAACCATCCGAATCTCGTGAAGCCGCGTGGCGCGGGGCGCGCGGGGTCATTCGTGTATCACACCCGGCCATTCGTTCCGGGCACGACGTTGCGTGCCTGGATCGGCAACAACGGGGCGGTGCCGCTCGCGCGCATGGTGGAGATCCTGCGCGAGGTGCTGAACGGCCTCGCGTACGCGCACGCCGCGGGGATCGCGCATGGCGAGCTCAAGCCGGAGAACGTGCTGCTCGCCGACGAAGGGATTCTGGTCGTCGATACCGGGCTCGCGTCGGCCCTCGGGAAACCCGCGACGGCGCGCAACGATATGGCCGCGGTTCAGGCGCTCGCCCGCGAGATGCTCAACGGCACGAAGCCGGCGGTGACCGACGAGCCGCTCGAGCTCACGCGCGCGCTGCCGCTCTGGCTCAGCGAATGGCTGCGCTCACGCTGGACTGACGCCGGCCGGGCACTCGCCGGGATGCGGCCGCCGCCCCCCTCCAGCTCCCAATCTTCTCAGCTCTTCGCCTGATCGCTCGCTGGGGATCCGGCTGCCAGTGTGCGCAGCTCCGGCGTTCGCGAATGTGCGGGGCTCCCGCATCGACGTGTTCGTGGGCGGCGCGGGCGGCGGCCTGCAGTATTTCCAGGGCTTCCCTCCCAGGTAAAACCTGACCTGACACATTCGCCCGTTTGTTGCGTAATGTTCGAGTCCCTAACCCGAGCCCCGAGCCCCTGATGCTCAAGCCAATTCTATCCCTCGCCGCGGTCGGTTTCGTCGGCGTGGTCCTGTGGAAGGTTGCGGCCGGTCTGTTGCTGCCGCTGTTCTTCCTCGTGTTCAAAGTGGCGCTGATCGTCGGTCTGGTCATGTTCGCCGTCTGGTTCTTCAGAAAAGACCGTGGTAAAGAGGACACGCCCCCAGCCGCATCCTAGTGTCCTAGGCAACACAATCGAGGCGCGCCCGGCCTGAGCTCGGCCCGGCGCGCCTCGTGCGTTCTCCCCCGGTACACCCCAACGGGAGAACGCCATGAGCTACTTGAAAGGCTTGGTGATCGCCCTCGGCATCGACCTGGTCTGGATCATGGGATCCCCGGTTCTGGCGCCCGACGCGAACCTCCCCTCGTCCACGTACAAGGCGGAACGCACGTGGCCGATGAATCCGGAGAATGTGGGCGTGATCTACGTCGAGCACCGGCAAACGGAGGAAGTCGATCGCCTCATCGAGGTTGCAGGTGTGCTCGATTCACTGATGATGCACCTGCAGGCAGAGCCCGAGGACGTGAACGCAATCGAGAACGTTGCGAAGGTGTATGCGAACAACGGCTGGTGGAAAGACGCGATCGCTCCGCTCGCGCGCGCGATTCAGCTGGACCCGGAACGCTGGAGTCTGTGGTCGGCGCTGGATCGGGCAATCGGGAATGCGGGGATGGCGACGATCACTGATGCTGAACTGACGGTGCGCGCCCAGAACTTTGTCGAAGCAGTGGAGATGTGGGGGCATGGATGCTGAACGACGGCGGTAAGAGGCGGTAGGGGGCGGTAAAAAGGCGGTAAGGGTCCGACCCCTACCGCCTTTTTACCGCCTTCTACCGCCCTCTACCGCCTTACTGGTCCACCCACGTACTCCTTACATCGTAAGTCACATTGTAAACCAGCTGGTTCACCAGCCGTCCGTACGCATCGTTGGGGTCCGTGGCCGAGAACGACGGTGTCCCGCCGATGAACGACAGGCCGCCGACCTTTTCAGTCGACTGCGAGCTGCGCCGCCACATCACGCCGCCGGTCCGCGTGTTCACGAGCCACACCGACAAGTCGACGGTGACCGTGGCCTGCATGACGGGCGAGAGGCCGACGGTGAGGCCTCCGCTCGGTTTCACGTTGGAAATCTTGAGATGGCCGAAGAACGCGACCGGCACGCCGCTCGAGTCGCTCGACGAGAACACCCGGCTGGAATCGGCCTTCGTGAATTCGCGCATCTCGATACCGCTCTGCGCGGCGAGCACGTACTCTTCGAATCGCTGCGTCGCGAACTCATGGAGATTGCCCTTCGCATTCTCGACCGAGAACGTGAACAAGCCGATGTTCTTGTGCGGGACAAGATCCAATGTGGGCGGCAGCAGCACCCGCTGGCGCGCATGCCGGTGCGATCCACCACAGCCGAACAGGGCCAGCAGGATGAAGAAGCAAATGGCGACTTGCGTGAGGCGCATGAGAACCCTCCAGGCCTGAAGGCTCGGGGGTCCAACTTAATGAATGCGCCTCGATCGGTGGGAATCTGCGTCACACTGCGTGCAACTGCCTGCCTTTACAGGCCTTTGACTAAGGCGCCGTCTCCCCGCCTGACCACCGCTGGGTTGGAACGACACTGGGAACCGGCTGCGCGCGGATGTAGGTCACCACCTTCCAAATCGTACCCGGCGACATGACCCCGCCGTACGCCGGCATGCCTTTCGGGCGGCCGTAGAAAATCGACTGGTACAGCGCGCCGTCGGTGCCGCCGTAGCGCCAGCGGCCGTCGACCAGGCTCGGCCCGACCCAGCCGAGCGCTCCCCCGCCGTGGCAACCGTCGCAGTTCATGGTGCTGAAGATCCTGGCCCCGGCGGCGACGGAGGTGGAATCGCCGGCGAAGGGATTGGTCAGGTCCGCAGCGGGCGGCTGGCTGCCGCCGGCCGCCACGTGATTCGGGTACCGAATCGAGGGAGGCGGACCGCTCTCGGTACCGCGGTCGCACGCCACGATCGCGAGCAGGACTAGAGGCCGAAAATCCAAACCATCCCTCCCTGACTCGTGTGGCGCGCGAGGTCGGGCGCGAAGTCGGCCGGCGGTCGCAGGTCAGCGGGATCGTCGGCGCGCACATCGCCCGCCAGCAGGAACCAGTCGCCGCCGATCCCCGCGTATACCGCGACGTACTGCTTCCCGTCCGGCCCGCGGAACGTGATCGGCGCGCCGACGACGCCCGACCCCACTTTGAACTTCCACACCTCGCGTCCCGTGCGGATGTCGACGGCCTTGAACCAGCCGTCGAGGGTTCCGTAGAACGCCACGTCCCCGGCCGTGACCACGGTGCCGCTCCACACGGGGAATCGCTCCTTGATCTCCCAGATCTTGCGGCCGCGCGCGCCATCCCAGGCGATGAATGCGCCCATGTGACCGCCGGGGCCCGCGACATAGGGCGTCGTCGCGCCGATGAACGGCGTCGCCGGAATGCGGGTGACCTCGGTCGCCTCGAAGTTCATGCAGAGGTTGTTCGTGGCCGTGTAAAACAGCCCCGTCCGCGGCGAGTAGGCGGACGACGACACGGGACTCTTGCCACCTTCGAGGCTCGGGCAGATCCCTTTGACGTTGCC
>JBLNGI010000214.1:0-17369 GCA_050264615.1 Gemmatimonadota bacterium | reverse complement strand
AGTGAAAGAATTCGCATGCGGCTATCCTAGCATCGCGAATCGGCGTTCGCTATAGTGTGCCGTCTCTCCCCGGGGATTCGCATGGAGACCTGGATCACAACGCGCATCCGCACGACGGCTCGCCGCCGCTTCGTCACCTGGGTGCTCGTCCTCATCGCGGGTGCGTGGCTCGCCACCAGCGACCACCGCTACGTCGCCAACTTCCTTCGAGGCCCCTACCAGCTCCAGCAGGCGGACCTCGACGCCATCAACGACGTCACGCTCACGCCGCGCTACTACGCGCGGGTCAAGGGAGAGCGGGTCATCGACACCGGCCTGCGCGAGTACACGGTGCACACGCGCAGCGGCGTCGAGACGGATCGCGCAGAGTCTGGCGCGTATCGTGCGCTGGTGTTCGGCAATCGCTTTCTGATCGTCAAAACGAAGACGAGCACCGAGTCGCCCGCGGCGGAAGGGAAGCTCGTGCCGTGGCCGGCTGAGCTCGATGGGCAGCTGTTCGACACCAAGGAAATGTTGGCGCTCCGCAGCAACTTCTATCCGTTTTATCTCGACGGCGACTCGTTCCGGCGCCCTGGCTACGTCGTGATTGCGATCGGGGTCGTGTTCCTGCTGCTGTTCGCGTGGAAGGCGATCCCCGCCTGGCGTGCCATGCGCGATCCGGAGCACGACCCGCTTGCCATGCGCATCGCGCGCTGGGGCGACCCCGTCGCCGTCGCGGTGGAGGCCGAGCGCGAGTGGGAGAATCCGCTGCTCAAGGCCAAAGCTGGCTGGCGGTTTGGTAACAAATACCTGCTGCACTCGCGATTCTTCACCTTCGATCTGCTGCGCTTTCAGGACGTGCTGTGGGCGTACAAGAAGGTCACCAAGCACAGCGTGAACTTCATTCCGACCGGGAAGACGTACGAGGCGATCGTGAACTGCTACGGTGGCACGGCGACGATTCCGGCGAAAGAAAAGAAGGTCCACGAGCTGCTCGAGTTCGTGCAGCAGCAGGCCCCGTGGGCGATCCTCGGATTCAGCGACGAGCTCGCGGCCACGTTCAGGAAGCACCCGCAGGATTTCACGAAGGGCGTGGAGCAGCGGCGCCAGGAATGGCAGCGGCAGAAAGCATCCGCCTAGCGTGGTCCGCTGGTTGCTCGCCGCTATCCATCTGCTTGGCTTCGGCATCGGCCTGGGCTCGATCTGGGCCCGCGCCCTCGCGCTGCGCGCGCCGCTCGATGCTGCCGGAATTCGGCGCGTGCTCGGCGCGGACAATTGGTGGGGCCTCTCTGCGCTTCTCTTGATTGGGACCGGTCTGGTCCGCGCGTTCGGCGGTTTCGAAAAGGGCACCCTGTACTACACGCACAACCACTACTTCTGGGTCAAAATGGGGATGCTCGGCAGCATCTTGCTGCTCGAGATCATGCCGATGATCACGTTCATCAAATGGCGGGTGCGTTTGGCCAAACATGAGACGATCGATGCCACGCATGCGCCATCCTTCGCCACCACGAGCTTCATCCAGGCGGCCTTGATCGTGTTCATGGTGCTTGCGGCGACCGCGATGGCACGGGGCTACGGCGTCACCAACTAGGTTTCTGCCGTTCCTGCTCGTGCTCGCGGCGTGCACCCACCGCGCGGTTGCACCCCCACCCCCTCCGCCCACGCTCGCACCAGAGCGGCGCGTCGTGCTTCCCCTGCGAACCTCGACTGGAGCGCTCACCCAGGCCGAGCGCGACTCGTTGCTGCGCGACGTCGCCGCCCGACGCGAGGCGTGGCGCGCGCGGCGGATCAGTAACTATCACATCGCGATTGCGGTCGGATGTTTCTGCCCCTGGCCCTCGTATCCGGCGATCCTCGAGGTGCGGGGCGGCGCGGTGACGGCGCTCCGCGACACGACCGGCAAGTCGCTGGGGGCGCCCCGGGAGCCGTGGTCACTCTATACGGTGGATAGTCTGTTTGCCGCGGTCGAGCATGGCGCGCGACGCCTCGACGTGATCGAGGTCGCGTACGATCCGGAGTACGGCTATCCCGCGATGATTCGGGGTGATATGCGCGTGGGTCTGCCCGACGATTGGTTCTGGGTCAGGGCGAGCCGCCTGACCCCGTCGCGCTAGTTCCCCAGATCCGCATCCCGCGCGTCTCGGGCATCAAGAAGATCGACAAGACCAACGCGACCGCCGGCAGTCCGATCGAATACGCCAGCGTCTGACCGAGATGCTGCGTGTTGGCCCACACCGCGTTCGCGATGAAGGGCACCAACCCGCCGCCCCACCCATTCCCGATATGATACGGGACGGACACGGACGTGTAGCGGATGCGACTGGGGAAGTACTCGGCGAGAAACGCGGCGATGGGACCGTACACCATCCCGACGTATGACACCAGGATGACGATAATCAGAATCGCCAGCGGAAAATTGATCGCGCCGGGAAGCGCGACTTTGCCGAGCGCCGCGTACAGCGGGTAGTACGTCGCGGCGGCGAGGAACATGCCCGTCAGGATGATCGGCTTGCGGCCGATGCGGTCGGAGAGCCAGCCACACAGCACCAGCGTGGGCGTCGCGATGAGCAGGCCTGCTCCCACGATGACGCTGGAGTTCAAGAGATCGAGCTTGTTGACGTTTTGCAGGAAGAACAGCGCCCAGAATTGACTCGAATACCAGACGCAGCCCTGACCGAGCACGACGACGGTCGCGATGGCGACGTACTTGAGGTTC
This sequence comes from Gemmatimonadota bacterium, assembly GCA_050264615.1. Classification (GTDB taxonomy): domain Bacteria; phylum Gemmatimonadota; class Gemmatimonadetes; order Gemmatimonadales; family GWC2-71-9; genus 20CM-2-65-7. Next base: position 14,671 of record JBLNGI010000214.1, on the reverse strand, counting down.
GGCCCCGTGAACGCCTCGCGCCACGGATTGACTGCCGTCTGACCCTTGGCCTTGATCGCCTGGAACACCGGCGTCTCCTGCAGTCGCAACCGGATGTAGATCGCCACGGCGACGAGCACCAGCGACGCCAGGAAAGGAATCCGCCAGCCCCAGGCGTTGAACCGCTCCGTCCCGAGCGCGATGCGTGTGCCCGCGACGACCGCGAGCGATACGACGATGCCGAGCGTGGGGGACGTCTGCAGCCAGCCCGTATAGAACCCCCGCTTTTCGTCCGGCACATGCTCGGCGACGTAGGTGATTGCGCCGCCGTACTCTCCGCCCAGACACAGGCCCTGGATCAGGCGCAGCAGGAACAGCACGATGGCCGCGGCGAGTCCGATGCTCGCGTAGGTCGGCACGATGCCGATCAGTGCGGTCGAAACGCCCATGCCCGTCAGGGTGACGAGGAAGGTGTACTTGCGTCCGATGAGATCGCCGATTCGTCCGAACACCAGCGCCCCCAGCGGCCGGATCAGGAAGCCGATGGTGAAGAGGGCGATCGTGCTGAGCAGCGCCGCCACGGGATGTGTCGGCTCGAAGAACTTGACCGACAGGATCGAGGCGAGGCTGCCGAAGACGTAGAAGTCGTACCACTCGATGATGTTGCCGACGGCGGCCGCGATGACGACCCGGCGCAGCTCGCGGGTCGCCAGGGGCGGTGCGGAGTACGATTCAGGCATGAGCGAGGGTAGCGGTCAATTTCTGACTACGCAATGGCGCAAACCGCTCACGGTCCACTGGCGGACGCTGGTGACAGGCTGCTTAGTTTTGGGCATGTCCAAAAAGTCCCTGGCGTTTGCGGCTGCCCTCGCGCTGAGTGGTGGCGCGCGCGCCGCCGCACAGCAGCCGACTCCCGCCAGCCCCGTTCTCGATGCGATGAAGGTCGAGCTGGCACGCTCGCTCGACGCGCTGCGCGCGAGCCCGTCGCCGCCGTATTGCATCGGCTACGACGTCACCGAAGTGCAGGAGTTCAGCGTCAGCAGCTCGTTTGGGGCGATCACCGCTCGCGCCGACGAACGGCGCCGCGCGCTCGACGTGCAGCTCCGCGTCGGCTCCTACGCGTTCGACAATACCCACGTCGTGCACAGCGACTTTCCAGACTTCATGCGGTTCGTCGATGGGCCCGTCGATATCCCCGTAGATGACGATCCGATGGCGATCCGGGCGGCGTTATGGTACGAGACGCAGCAGCGCTATCGCAATGCCGTGGAGCAATTGAGCGACGCAAGGACCAACGCGCGCCTGCGCGTAGCCCCCGAGGATTCTTCGCCCGATTTCTCTCGCGAGTCGCCGGAGCGCTTCGTGGAGCCGGCGCAGGTGCTGACTATCGATCGCGGGGCGTGGGAAGAGAAGCTGCGTCGCTATACCGCGCCGTTTGCGCAGCAGCGGGACATCTACGGAGCGAACGCGTTCTTCACCGCGACCGTCGAAACGCACTGGTACGTGAACACCGAAGGGACGGAGATTCAGACGTCGCAGCCCGGGTACCGGCTCATCATTTGGGCGTTCAGCAAGGCCGAGGACGGTATGCAGCTGCCGCGTTACGAGTCGTTCTTTGCCGCGACGCCGGAGGGGATGCCGAACGACCAGACGGTCTTGCAGGCCGTGGCGCGCATGATCACCGACCTGCAAGCGCTGCGCCGCGCGCCGATCGTCGATGCGTACACCGGCCCCGCGATCCTGTCAGGCCGGGCCAGCGCGGTGTTCTTCCACGAAATCCTCGGCCATCGGCTCGAGGGACATCGCCTGAAGGATGAAGACGACGCGCAGACCTTCACGCGGCGCGTCGCCGACGAAGTCCTCGCGCCGGGATTCTCGGTCTACTTCGATCCGACGCTGCGCACGGTCGGGAACACCGACCTGGCCGGCTACTATCGCTACGACGACGAGGGCGTGCGCGCCCGGCGCGTCGCGGTCATCGAGCACGGTGTGCTGAAGACCTTCCTCATGTCGCGCATGCCGATCGAGGGCTTTGCCAACTCCAACGGCCACGGGCGGCGACAGGTCGGATTCTCGCCCGTCGCGCGGCAATCGAATCTGATCGTGCAGGTGGCCGCGCCGAAAACCCGCGCGCAGTTGAAGCAGCAGCTGCTCCAGGAGATCCATCGGCAACGCAAGCCCTTCGGCCTGTTCTTCGATGACATCGAAGGGGGGTTCACGATTACGCGGCGGGGCTTCCCCAACGCGTTCGAAGTGCTGCCGGTGATGGTGTACCGCGTCTTTCCGGACGGTCGCGAAGAACTGGTGCGCGGCGTGGACCTGATCGGGACGCCGCTCACCGTATTCAGCCGCGTGACCGCGGGCGACGATCAGGTAGCGGTGTTCAACGGGATGTGCGGCGCCGAATCCGGATCCGTGCCCGTCTCCGCCGTCTCGCCGGCCGTGCTGGTCTCGCAAATCGAGGTGCAAAAGAAGCCGAAGTCCTCGGAGCGGCCGCCAATTCTGCCACCTCCGGCGGCGACGAGCAGCGCGGGGGACAGTACGGACGTCGTGATGCGGGCGCTGCGCGACGAGCTCGCGCGCTCCATGGCCGACCTGCGGCTCGACACGATGCCGAAGCCGTACTTCCTGTCGTACCGCGTGGATGAAGTCACGCATCTCAACGCGGCCGCGACGCGAGGGAGCCTGGTCAACAGCGATCGCGGAACGAGCCGCCGGCTGTCCGTCGAGCTCCGCGTCGGCGATTACACGTTCGACAACTCGAATTTTCTGGGAATGCCCAGGAGCTTCGCGGGGATGATCGGCGATCTCGACGGCTCGATGGGTGAGCTGCCCCTCGACGACGATTACGCGGCGCTGCGGCGCCAGGTCTGGCTCGCGACGGACCAGGCCTACAAGGTCGCCGTGACCGAGCTGGCCCAGAAGCGTACCGCGCTGGCGAATCGCACCCGTCGGACGGAGCTGCCGGACTTCAGTCGCGAGGAACCGGTCACGCTCGTCGATGACGTCCCGGTGCCACGACTCGACCAGGCCGCCGCCGCCGAAATGGTCCGCGCCACATCCGCGGTGTTCCGTGACGCACCGGACATCTACCAGTCCAGCGTGACCTGGTCCGGCGGCGCCGTCCGGACCTGGTATGTGAACAGCGAGGGAAGCGCATTCACGCGCACGGCGCCGTGGGGGTCGGTGCGTGTCAGCGCGGTAACGCAGGCGCGCGATGGGATGCCGCTCGAAGACGGTGTGTCGTACTATGCCGCCTCGCCCGAGCTGCTCCCCAAGCAGGCCGCGCTCACGAGACAGGTCCGGAGTTTTGCCACGCGACTGTCAAGCCTCCGCGCCACGGCGGCGGCCGAGACGTACAACGGGCCCGTGCTGTTCGAAGGAGACGCCGCGGCCGTGTTGTTCGCGTCCATGTTCGGGTCGCAGCTCGCCGCGAACCGCCCGCCCATTTCGGACAATCCGATGTTCGATCGCTTTGGCGGAACGAGCAGCGGCATGCTGGATCTGATTGGCGCGCGCGTCTTACCGAAATCGTTCAGCGTCGTCGAGAATCCCGGCGCGCGGGTCTTCGAGGGGCAGCCGATCGGTGGGGCCCTGGTCGATGACGAAGGCGTGCGGACACGCGAGACCCGGCTGGTGGATCGTGGTGTGCTGCGCACGCTGCTCACCACGCGCACGCCGGTCGAAGGCCTGCCGCGCAGCACGGGCAGCCGGCGCGGCTCGGAAGCCACTCCGACAAACGTGTTCGTCACGACCGACAGCGGACTCGGAGATGCCCCGCTGCGCCAGCGCGCGCTTGCCCTGGCCAGAGAACACGGTACCCCCTATGCCGTCGTCGTGCGCCGTTTCGCCGGCGGCGCGGGCGGTCGCAGTATCCGGGCACTCATGGCAGCGATGCGGCCTTCTGAGGGCTCACTGCCCATCGCGGAGGCCGTGAAGGTCTATGGCGACGGCCGGGAAGAGCCGATCCGGGGCGCCGCACTCTCCGGCGTCAGCGCGACCTCGTTCAAGGACATCGTCGCCGCGTCGCGGGCGCGCACCGCCACGACACTCCCGACTCGCGGCATGATGGGGGCGGGGATGGTTGCGATGGTGAACTTCATGCCGCGCGGGTTCCAGGTCGGGTTGGTGCCCCAGATGGCCACATATGTCGTGCCATCGTTGCTCTTTGACGACGTCGCGATCCGCAAGCCAACCGAGGACGGTTTGGCACCCCCGGCCTTCGCCCCCCCGTGGAGTCCCAAATAGGCTGAGGCAGTGATGTAGGCCCCGCCGATATCCCTGCCGGGCGTTATCTTAGTCCCGCATGGCTGACAGCGAACTTCCGCCCCCCAACCGGCCGTCCCGCGGCTCTGGGTCTCTCACGGTTCACCTCGCCGACGAGCTCGACGTCTATTTCAACGAAGTCGCGCACGGCCGCCCCGTGGGGTTCGTCGCCTCCCCCAAGTGGAAGCCGCGCGCCGACGTCTACGAGACCGACGACGAGCTGATCGTCCACATGGACATCGCCGGGATGCGGGCCGAGGACTTCAGCGTCGAGCTGGATGAAGGCATCCTGCGGATCGCCGGCGAGCGCCAAACCCGCCAGCAGGGCAAGCGGCACTACCATGCGATGGAAGTGCAGGTCGGGCCGTTCGAGCGGCGGTTCCGGCTGCCTGTCGTCGTCGATCCCGCGTCGACGCGCGCCACCTATGAGCACGGCTTTCTCGAGATCCGCGTCGCCAAACAACCGCCGAGCACCTCAGGCCCGCAGACCGTACAGGTGACTTGATGGAACGCCTGCCGGTCCTCCCCCTGGGCCAGCTCGTCGTCTATCCCCACGTAGTCCTGCCGCTCGCCCTCACCGACCCCAAGGCCGTCCAACTGATCGACGAGATCATTCAGGGCGAGAAGCGCCTGCTGCTCGGCGTCGTGAAGTCGGTGGGTGGCATCGAGCCGCCCGAAGGTGCGGTGATGAACACGCTCCCGCACCAGCTCTACGACGTCGGGACGCTCGGCACGATCGTGCGGATGCTCAAGCTGGGTGACGGCTCCGTGCGCGTGATGGTGCAGGGCCTGGAACGCGCGCGCCTCAAGGACGTGGCGCAGGGTGAGAAATGGCTGATGGCGGAACCGGAGGCGCTCAACGAGAATCTGCTCGAGGACGCGCGCACGGAAGCCCTGAAGCGCACGGTCATCGCGCAATTCTCGCGCGTGATCGACATCGCGCCCTACCTCGGCGCCGAGCTGCACGAGGTCCTCTCCGGGATCACCGAGGCGGGCAAGCTCTCCGATTTCATCGCGGCGAACCTCGACCTGGCGCTCCCCGCCAAGGCCGAGCTGCTCGCGATCGACGACGTGACGCGCCGGCTGGAGCGGCTCCAGGAATTCCTGCTGCAGGAGCTCCAGGTGCTCGAGGTCGGCACGCAGATCCAGGAAAAGGTCAAGACGCGGCTCGATCAGAATCAGCGCGAGTACGTGTTGCGCGAGCAGCTCCAGGTGATTCGGCAAGAGCTCGGGGAAGGAGAAGGCGACGACGAGCTGGAGGAGCTGGCGAAGCGGCTCGACGAGGCGCAGCTCTCCGCCGAGGCGAAGAAGGTCGCCGACCGCGAGCTGAAGCGGCTGCGCCAGATGTCGCCGCAGTCGGCGGAGTATCAGGTCGCCCGGACCTATCTCGACGTGTTCGCGGCGCTGCCATGGCGGCGCGTGACGCAGGACCGGCTCGATCTCAAGGCGGCGCGCGAAATCCTCGACCGGGACCACTACGACCTGAAGACGATCAAAGAGCGGATCCTCGAGTATCTCGCCGTGCGCACCCTGAATCCCGATGCGCGCGGGTCGATCCTCTGCTTCGTCGGGCCGCCCGGCGTGGGCAAGACGTCGCTCGGCCAGAGCATCGCCGAGGCGCTGGGCCGCAAGTTCACGCGCGTCTCGCTCGGCGGCGTGCGCGATGAGGCGGAGATCCGCGGGCACCGGCGCACGTACGTGGGGGCGATCCCGGGGCGAATCCTCCACGCCCTGCAGCGCTCGGAGAGCCGCACCCCGGTGCTCATGCTCGATGAAGTCGACAAGATGGGCGCCGACGTGCGCGGCGATCCGACCGCGGCCTTGCTCGAGGTGCTCGATCCGGCCCAGAACTCGACGTTCGTCGATCACTACCTCGAGGTGCCGTTCGATCTCTCGGGTGTGATGTTCATCGCGACGGCGAACAGCACCATGCCCATCCCCGATCCGCTGATCGACCGGATGGAACTGCTCACGCTGGTCGGCTATACGCCGTCCGAGAAGCTCCAGATCGCCAAGCGCTACCTGATGCCGCGCCAGCTCAAGGAGACCGGACTCGGCAAGGGCAACAACGGCGAGCGCGCGCACATTGCCGACGGGGCGCTCGATCGCCTGATCGCCGAGTACACGCGCGAAGCGGGAGTGCGCCAGCTCGAGCGCGAGATCCAGGGCGTGCTGCGCAAGGCCGCATTGGAAGTCGTCGAAGGTGGCGCGAAGGTGGTGAAGGTGTCCTCGAAGAACCTGGAGAAGTACGCCGGCCAACCGAAAGTGCAGAGCGAAGTCGCGGGACGCGCCCCGGAGATCGGCGTGGCAACGGGTCTGGCGTGGACCCCCGTGGGCGGCGACATCATGTTCATCGAGGCGATCCGGATGCCGGGCAAGGGACAGATCACCCTCACCGGCCAGCTCGGTGATGTCATGAAGGAGTCGGCCCAGGCCGCCTGGAGCCTGCTGCGCGCCCGCGCGGGCGCGCTGGGCATCCCGCTCGACGCGTTTACCCAGTCCGACGTGCACTTGCACGTTCCGGCGGGGGGGGTGCCCAAGGACGGGCCGTCGGCGGGCATTACGATCGCTGCCGCACTTGCCTCACTACTTTGTCGCAGACCCGCACGACATGATGTCGCCATGACGGGTGAGCTGACGCTGCGGGGGAGGGTGCTGCCGATCGGCGGGCTGAAGGAGAAGCTGACGGCGGCCGCACGTGCGGGGGTGACCTCCGTGCTGGTACCGGAACGAAACAAGAACGACCTTATTGACTTACCCGAAGAGGTACGGAAGTTGCTTGACATCAAGCTCGTGGAAACGATTGACGACGTGCTCGAATTGGCGCTGCTGGACGCGCCGCTCGAAGACCGGAAGAGCGAACGGCGCTCCGGTGGGATTCGGGTCGTGACTTCACCGACAGCGCCCACACAACCTCCACCAACCTCGGGCGAAGCCCGCAGATGAGCGACGTCGCCACCCTCGAAGCGGCGCTCGCCCAGATCCGCAAGCGCGATGGGAAGTACAACGAGCGCGCCTACGTCTTCGTGCTCGCGGCCCTGGAGTTCGCGCAGACCAGGCTGACGGCGCGGCGCCATTTGACCGGCGTAGAGCTGGCCTGGGCGTGCCGCGACTTTGCGCTCGAACAGTTCGGGATGCTCGCCAATTCGGTGCTGACGCACTGGGGCATCCACACCACCGAAGACTTCGGCCAGATCGTGTTCATGCTCATCGAAGTCGGTCTGCTCGCGAGCCAACCCAGTGATCGGCGCGAGGACTTCGAGCGCGTGTACGATTTTGCCGAGGTCTTCAAGGCCGGGGCTGGCTATCGCTGGCCGGGAGTGCCTTCTTCAGGGGAGTGATCCGGCCCCCTGTCGTCAGCGGTCGTTTCTATCCCAAAGATCCCGCAGAACTGCGGGCCACAGTCGCAACCCTTCTGGCCGACGCGCGTCGGGCCGTCCGGCCGTCGGGCCGTCCGGCCGTCGGCATCATCGTCCCACACGCGGGTTACATCTACTCAGGTCCCACGGCGGCCAAGGTGTTCGCGCGCGTGGCGATTCCGGGGCTCGTCGTCATCCTGGCGCCGAATCACACCGGGGTCGTCGCAGCACAGCAAGGTGTCTCGATCTGGGAAGCAGGGGCGTTTCAGACTCCGCTCGGAGACGTGGCGGTGGATGCGGATGCCGCTCAGGCGCTCATCGAGATGTCTGGTGGCATGGTCGATGTCGATCACGACGCGCATCGCGGCGAACATGCGATCGAAGTCGAGCTGCCCTTTCTGCAGATGTTGCGCGCCGACGCGCGCATTGTGCCGCTCGTGATCGCGTGGGACCAGTGGGCGCCGGCACGCCTGCTCGGCGACATGCTCGCGCGGCTCGTGCAGGCGGCTGAGGAGCCCGTCCTGCTGCTCGCCTCGAGCGACTTGAATCACTACGAACCCGCCGCGGTCTCCGAGAAAAAAGATGAGCTGGCCCTCGACGCCATTCGCAAGCTCGACGGCCAGGACCTCCTGGCGCGCTGCACGCGGGAGCGCATTTCGATGTGCGGCCGCGGGCCGGCCGCCGTGGTGCTTGCCGCCACGCGCGCGCTGGGCGCAAAACAGGTCGAGGTGGTAGACTACCGCCACTCCGGGTGGGTGTCCGGCGACTACGGGCGCGTGGTGGGATACGCGGGAGTGGTGATTTCGTGAATCCAATTCCGGTTTTGTCGGCGAGCGAGGCGGCCGCGTGGGACTCGGCGGCACGCACCCAGTACCGGATTCCGAGTCGTGTGCTGATGGAAACCGCGGGTCGCGCGATCGTGCAGGTACTGGCGACGGAAATGCCGGACGCGGTGGCCGGCGGCGTTCTCATCGCCGCGGGCGCGGGGAACAACGGCGGCGATGGCTGGGTGATCGCGCGCGCGCTGCACACGGCCGGGATTCCGGTGTGGGTGGTCTCGGTCGATCCGAAGACCGACGACGCGATCGACAATCGCGCGCTCGCGCGCCTCGATGGCGTGCATGAGCTGGCGCGCGAGGAAGCGTGGCCCCAGGCCGCCGTGGCGGTCGACGCGCTGCTCGGCACCGGCGCCGCAGGGCCCGCCAAAGGGGACGTGCTGGCGCTCGCGCACCGACTCGCCGACTACCGCGCCCCGATCCTCGCCGTGGATGGCCCGACCGGACTCGATCTCACCAGCGGCGAAGCGCACGGTCCGGTGCACGCGCGTCTCACCGTGACGTTCGGCGGCCCGCGCCGCGGGCATCTGCTCGCGCGCGAGTGGTGCGGGAAGGTCGTCGTGGTCGACATCGGGTTTCCACCGCCCCCCCCCGATGCCGCGTGGCCGGTGCTCGTGACCGACGCGTGGGCTGCCGTGCGGCTGCCGCGCCTCGCGCCGCAGATGCACAAGGGAGATCGTGGGCGCGTCTGCGTGATCGGCGGGGCCAACGGCATGAGCGGCGCGGCAATCCATGCCGCCCGTGCCGCCCTTGCCGCCGGGGCTGGTCTCGTGAAGCTGGTCGCCGCGCGCGAGACGATCGCGGCGGCGCAGGCCAGCCTTCCCGATCTGCTCACCGTCGAAACGGCGCTCGGCGAGACGATCGAGCCCCAGGTGGCCGAGGCTGCGGAGTGGGCGGATGCGGTTGTGCTGGGACCCGGTCTGGGCCGGGAACCGCGCCATGCGCGACGCGCCTTTGTGGCCGATCTGCTCGCTCGGCGCCGCGGCCCAGCTGTCGTCGATGCCGATGCTCTGCATCTCATGCCCGAGCCCCTACCTCCGAGCCCCCAGCCCCTGGTGCTTACTCCGCATGTGGGAGAGTTTCGCGTTCTCGCGGGCGATGCGCTCGCCGATGAAGCGGCGAACGACCGTTGGTCGGCCGCCGCGCGCGCGGCCGCAAAGCTCAAGTGCACGGTGCTGCTCAAAGGCGTGCCCACCGTCATCGCTGATTTGCGCGGCCCCGAGCACGTCGTGGCGAGCGGCAATCCCGGGCTCGCGACCGGGGGCAGCGGCGATCTGCTGGCGGGATTCATCGGCGCTTTTCTGGCGCGCGGGACCCCGCCCGCGGAAGCCGCCGCCCTCGGCGCGCACGCACTCGGGCGCGCCGCGGAGCAGGGCGCGCGCCAATGGACCGCGCGCAGCCTCCGACCCGCCGACGTGCTGGCCGCGCTCCCCGACGTGTGGCGCGGCTGGCAAACCGTGACGCCGCGCCGGCCGCCAATTCTCGTCGATCTTGACGCTCCAGACGTGTTGTAGGGCCGCAACCCTGGCGTGCGTGCTGGTGGCGTGCTCCTCTTCCGCGCGCCCCGGAACGGTCGCGCCCGTTCGGGTCTTCAGTTTGGACAACCGTGTGGTGATTTCCGACTTCTCCGACGTCGAGGCCGTTGCGGCGTCGTCGTGGTTCGTGTACGCGGCCACGACGCACGGGCTGCTGATTTACGATCGGGTCTCCCGCCGCTTTCGCATTCCCGTGACGACCATCGATGGCTATCCCACGACCCGCGTGCGGCGCGCAATTGCCGACCCGGCGGCGAACGCGGTCTGGCTCGATCTTGGATCCGGTTTGGGTTACGTCCGTTACGACGTGGATGGACGCGCCTGGACGCCCGGCATGCCATCTTCCATGGCTGGAACGCTGTCGGTAGAGGCCGCATTGGCTGAGGCGCCCCTGGTCGATGCCCTGCGGGCGCTGATTCTGACCGACCGGCGCCTGCGCACGCGACAGTTCACCGCGGCGGCCACGACGCCGGATCGACCGGAAATCTTCTTTGGGACGAACGGTTTGGGGATGGTTCGTGTAGATAAACAGACGGGAGATTGGGAAGTGCTTGCCTACGGACTGGTAGCCCCCGGGGTCGGGGCAGTGGCGGCCGTCCCGAGCGGCGTCTGGGCGGCGACCACCGCAGCGGCCGGACGCGTGCAGCGCCGTGGGTTGAGCTGGGTCGCGCGCGACCTGTCGGCGACCAGCAGTACTGAAGGCGGGCGCGCGGCGCTCGGCTTTTCGTTCCGGTATGGGCGCCAGCTGCTGGCGGACGGCGCCGATCTCTGGCTCGCGAGCGAGCAGGGCGTCTTACGCGTCGATTCCACCGGCTTTCAATCGCGACTCTGGGATCTGCCGGATGCGACGAGCCTCGCACGCGCCGGCCGCGGTATCTGGGTTGGAACGGCGCGCGGCCTTTCCTTAATAACCGCGGACGAGCAGGTGCAGGACGTCGAGCCGAGCGGGATCGCGATCACGAGCCTGCTCGCCGCACGCGATACGCTGTGGGTTGGAACGAGCATGGGGCTCGCGCACGTATTGCCCGGCGCGACCGCCCTGACCACACCGCCGGAGTTGGCCGACCGCGCGAGCCTGCGCGTGACCGTGTACGCGATTGGGACTCTTCAAGACACTATCGTGATGGCCACCGAGCGGGAACTGTTCTGGCGCGATCCGGGCACGCATGCGTGGACCGGTGTGCCGCTGTCGCCCGCACTCGGCGTTCCGACCGCGCTCGCGGCCGGATCTGACGGCGCATTGTGGATCGGGGGCACGCGCGGCCTCGCGCAGACCGAGATCCGCCGCGGGTGGATGCACGTGCACTCGGTTCCGTTCGAAATCCCGGCGCCGGTCCGCGATCTCGCGGCCGATCGGGACTACATCTGGGCCGCTACCGATAGCGGGCTGGTCCGCATCCGATGAACCTCGGTCCCGGCAAGGAATTCGACCGCATTCGCGCGATCATGGACCGGCTGGCTAAGCTCCGGCCGGACAACGCGCCGCTCGGCGATGACTGCGCACTGGTTCCCGTCAGCGGGACGACCCTGGCGCTGAGCATCGATGCGTCGGTCGAGGATGTCCATTTCCGCACCGACTGGCTCGACTTCAAGGAGATCGGATTTCGCGCGGCCAGCGCCGCGCTCTCCGACCTCGCGGCCGAGGGTGCGACGCCGTTGGGCGTCTTGGTCTCGCTGGGCGTGCCGCGCCAGAACGGCACGAGAACTGACCCCGCCGTCGAGATCATGGAAGGTGTGGCCGCGATGTGCGGCAACGTGGGCGCGCAAATCCTGGGCGGCGACATGACGCGCTCGGACAAGTACACCGTCGACGTGTGTGTCATCGGACAGACCGAGCGTCCCGTGCGGCGCGCCGGCGCGCGGGAGGGCGACGCCCTCTGGGTCACGGGCTATCTTGGTGGGGCCGGGCTCGCGCTCGAAAAGCTGCGCAAGGGCGAGCGCCTGCCGAAGCCGCTGCGCAACCGGTACGCGTGCCCGGAGCCGCGGATCGAAGCGGGGCGCTGGCTCGCCTCGCATGGCGCGACGGCGATGATCGACATCTCGGACGGACTCGCCGCCGACGCGCAGCATCTCGCCGCGGCGTCCGAGGTCGGCATCGAGATCAATCTCGAGCGGATCCCCCGCTGGGAGGACGTCGACGCAATGGCGGCAGTCGCGAGTGGTGAAGAGTTCGAGCTGCTGGTGACGATGCCTCCAGCGTTTGGCGACGCGAGCGCGTCGTCCTTCCGCGCGCAGACCGGCGTCGAGCTCAGCCGCATCGGGACCTGCCTGCGCGGCGCCGGTGGGCGGCGCGGCGGCGTCCGCCTGCTGGATCACAACAAGCCTGTGCCGTTGCCCGCGGGGTACGATCACTTCGCGTGATCCGCACCCTCTGGTATTACGTCGTCCTCTTCCTCTCTAGCATCGTGCACGCGGGCGGCTCCGTCATCGGCGGGCTGCTGCGCATTCCCAATCGCCGGGGCGGCCTCTATGACTGGAGCACCATAGACTGGTCGCGTGACATCCTCAAAGCAGCAGGCACTCCCGTCGTGCCCCAAGGGCTCGAGCGGATTCCCAAGAACCAACCCGTGATCTACGTCTCCAATCACTCGTCGATGTTCGATATCTGGGCGCTGTCAGCGACCCTCCCGGGCTCGGTCAGGTTCTTGGCAAAGAAGGAGTTGTTCAGCATTCCGTTGCTTGGCCCCGCGATGCGGGCCGCCGGCCACATTCCCATCGATCGGGCCGCGCGCAAGAAGGCCTTCGCAGCCTACGACGCAGTGGCGCGCATGATCCGCAATGGGATCTCGTCGCCGGTCGTGTTCCCCGAGGGTACGCGCAGCCGCACCGGTGAGCTGCTGCCGTTCAAGAACGCCCCTTTTGGCCTGGCGATCGCCGCGCAGGTGCCGGTCGTGCCCGTGTACGTGCATCACACGTTCGAGATCCTCCCCAAAGGCGCATGGCGCCTGCGGCCCCGGCCCATCAGGCTTCTGGTCGGTGACCCGATTGAAACCAAAGGATTGCAGCCCCACGATCGAGAGCGGCTTCGCGACGAAGTTCGCGCCGCGATGGTTGCCCTCCAGTCCAAGGTACGATAGGGTTGGACCACACATGAGCACCGTCATCTCGGTTCACGCGCGCGAAATCCTGGACAGCCGGGGCAATCCCACCGTCGAAACGGACGTCACCTTGGCGAGCGGCGCCGTCGGAATAGCGGCCGTTCCCAGCGGCGCCTCCACCGGCGAACACGAGGCCGTCGAGCTGCGCGACGGCGATCCCAAGCGCTTCGGCGGCAAGGGTGTGCTCGAGGCCGTGAAGAACGTCAACGAGATCATCGGCCCGCGGCTCGAGGGGCTGTCGGCCGAAGATCAGATCGCCGTCGACTACGCGATGCTCGATCTCGACGGCACGCCCAACAAAGGCCACCTCGGCGCCAATGCGATTCTGTCGGTCTCGCTCGCGGTGGCGCGCGCGGCGTCGCAGGACGCGGGACTGCCGCTCTACCGCTATCTGGGCGGACCGGTCGCGCGCGTGCTCCCCGTCCCGATGATGAACATTCTGAATGGGGGTGCGCACGCGGCGAACACCGTGGACAGCCAGGAGTTCATGGTCGTGCCGATCGGCGCCGAGACGTTTGCCGAGGGGCTGCGCATGGGCGTCGAGGTGTTCCACGCCCTCAAGAAGGTGCTCGGCAAGCGCGGGCTCTCCACGGCCGTCGGCGACGAGGGTGGGTTTGCGCCCGACCTCCCCAACGACGAAGCGGCGCTCGAAGCGATCATGGCGGCGATCGAAGCCGCCGACTTCGAGGCAGGGAAGGACATCGCGATCGCGCTCGACGTGGCGGCGTCGGAGCTGTACGAGAACGGCACCTACACGTTCAAAAAGAGCAAGGGCGGGACCAAGAGCGCCGAAGAGATGATCGCGCTCTACAAAGGATGGATCGACCGCTATCCGATCGTGTCGATCGAGGACGGATTGGCAGAAGACGACTGGACGGGATGGGCAAAGCTCACCGAAGCGCTGCAGGACCGAGTGCAGCTTGTGGGTGATGACCTGTTCTGCACCAACGCCGAGCGACTCGCCCGCGGCATCGAGGAGAGCGTGGCGAACGCGATCCTGATCAAGGTGAACCAGATCGGCACGCTCACCGAGACGCTGCAGTGCATCGAGCTGGCGCGCGGCAACGGCTACGGCGCGGTGATCTCGCATCGCTCCGGCGAAACCGAAGACACGTTCATCGCCGACCTCGCGGTCGCGACCGGCGTGGGCCAGATCAAGACCGGCAGCGCGTCTCGCAGCGAGCGCGTCGCCAAGTACAATCAGCTGCTGCGCATCGCCGAAGAGCTGGGCGACGTGGCGCATTACCCCGGCCGGCATCTGTACGGTTTGTGACCCGCACCCGCGCGGCCGGCATCGCCGGCGGCATCGCGTTGCTCGCGCTGGCGGCCTGGGGTGGGGAGTACGGCACTGCCGACTGGATCACGATCCGGCGCCAGCTCGCCGATGAGCGCGCGCGGGTTGCGGCGCTCCGTATCGAGCTCGATTCACTCGCCAAGCTCGCCAACGATCTCGAGACCAATCCCACCGTGCAGGAACGAGTCGCGCGTGAGCAATTCGGCATGATCCGGGACGGCGAAGTGTTGTACCGCGTCGTGCCTAAATAGGGAGGTACCATGAAGCGTTGGTGCGTCGGCATGACGGTACTCGGCCTGGCGTG
>JBLNGI010000213.1:0-2589 GCA_050264615.1 Gemmatimonadota bacterium | reverse complement strand
GCCACGGCTGTACATCACGTTCAACAGCGGCACGAACGATTACGCCTATACGCACCTGACCGACGATCCAAACGGGCCAATTTCGCTCGTAACGAGGAACGGCGGTTTCGCGGGCGCCAATATCCCCCTCAAGCAGTACGCCTACTACTTCCAGGACGATTGGCATCCCACGAACAGGCTGACGGTGAACCTCGGGATTCGATACGACTACATCACCGGATACCAGTTCGATCAGTCTTTGAACCCGAACTACGTGAAGATGCAGGAAGCCGGCCGCGCCGGGCTGCTGAAGGGGATCAAGGGGCTGGAGAACTGGGGGCTTGATCCCAAGGAAGACCGCGACAACTGGCAACCGCGTATCGGCATGGCCTGGGATCTGCGCGGCGACGGCCGCGACGTCGTCCGCGCGGGCTGGGGCATCTACCAGGACATGGGGTACACGAACTCGAACGGCCTGTTCGCCGCGATCGACGCGACGGGTATCGGGTCGGGCTCCGTGTTCAACGTGGACGTCCCGACAGGGATCCTCAATTCCGATGGCACCTTCTACCGGGTCGGCCAGCCGGTCAGCAACATCGCGAGCCAGAACAACGCGGACCCGAACTCGCTCCCGTTGATCGGACAGTTCGTGGATCCGCGCCTCCAGGTGCCGCGCACGTTCCAGACGGCGGCCGGCTGGTCGCATCAGCTGAGCCAGAGCACGGTTTTCACCGTGGACTTTGTGCGGGCGGACGGCCGTGACCTGAACACACGACCGCGCCTCAACACGCGGCCGGTCGGCGAGCCATCGGCGCCGCGGCGCCTTGCGTTCGTCGGGCTGAATCCGAACGCTCCGGGCACACGTCCCGCGACGAGTGGCGCGAAAAGCAAGTACACGGCTGGCATGTTCGGAATCAAGCGCCGCATGACAAACGGGATCGACTTCACGGCGACCTACACGTTGGCGGAGGCCAAGAGCCAGATCGGAACCGCCTCCGACGAACTCAACTCCAACAACCTGCAGGATGCCGCGCTACTATTCGATGACCCGAGGATCTACGGGCCCACGCAGCGCACCGATGCGCGGCACTCGGGCACAATCGCAGGTGTGTTCGTGGTGAAGGGCTTCACCATCGCGCCGATCTTCCTGTATCGCTCACCGCTGCCGGTGTCGATCACCGAAGGGCTCGATCTGAACAGCAACGGTGAGCGAAATGACCTTCCTGCGAAGGCGTACCAATTCGACGGCATCGGCAAGGCGCCGAAGGACAACGGTGACTGCAAGACGTGGAACTGCGGCCGCGGCGCCTGGCGCACGCAGACGAACCTGCGTGTGTCGCGCTCGTTCCGCCTCTACGGGACTGCCCGGATCGAAGCGATCGGCGAGATCTTCAACCTGTTCAACGCGAAGAACCCGTCGGCCTTCGTCACGACCCGTCTCCTGGGGGATGGGACACCGAACACGAACTTCATGCAACCGACGGAGTTCTCGGGAGACTTCCAGAATCCCGAACAGCGCGTCGGCCAGATCGGGTTCCGGTTCTCGTTCTGACGTTCGTGAGGGGGGCAGAGCCCCCTCTCTTTACACGTGTAGCCGCCGGTCTTGAGACCGGCGGTTACGCGTGCCGGAAAATGGCCGACCGCCCACATCCGCAAGTTTTCGGATCCACCCCGGATACCTATCCAACCAGTTGAATACCGCTGCTGACGGGTTCCCGGCAACGCGTGCGCCATCCGGCCGCAATCGCTGCCCTCGCTGAAACCTGCGGCACTGCCGGAACTCCGGCAGGATCGTGGCGCAGTCGTTGCTTTTGTTCGTCCGTTCAACCTCGCGTCATCATCCGTCATTCAGGGAGGCAGAGTCGGAATGCGGCACACCCTTCGGTACGCGTCCGTCGTCGTCGCGCTGCTACTGGCATTTGCGGCAACGGCGGCGGCCCAGCAGACGACAGGCACTCTTACCGGCCGCGTGGTCGACGAACAGAACGCGGCGCTCCCCGGCGCCACGGTGACCGCGCGCAACACGGAAACGGGCTTCTCCAGGACGGTCACGACCGACGGGGAAGGGATCTACCGACTGGCGGCCCTGCCGGTCGGCGTCTACGACATCGTCGTCGAGATGACCGGGTTCGCCGGCATCGATCGGAAGGGGATTGTGCTGAACGTGGCACAGACGCTCACGATCGACCTGCAGATGAAGGTGGCTGCCGTTCAGGAGACTGTGACGGTCAGCGGCGAGTCACCCTTGATCGAGGCGTCGTCCTCTTCGGTGGGGGGCGTGGTTGACACTGGGCGGATCGAGAATCTCCCGCTCAACGGTCGGCAATTTGCGAACCTGGCGGCGACGATTCCCGGAGTCGGACTAGGTTTCCATTCCGACCCGACGAAGAGCACCCAGTACTCCCCCCAGATCAATGGTGGCAACGGGAGGAACGTCAACTACCAGATTGACGGCGGCGACAACAACGACGACACCGTCGGCGGCTTGCTGCAGCAGTTCCCGCTCGAAGCGATCCAGGAGTTCAACTTCATCACCTCGCGCTCAAAGGCCGAGTACGGCCGCAGCAACGGCGGCGTGATGAACATCGTCACCAAGAGCGGCACGAACGA